>DASYBP010000688.1:0-14715 GCA_036500715.1 Rhodopila sp. | reverse complement strand
TGACACTGTTCGACGGACGTCAGTCGGCGCGCACCATCCACTTCATCCTTGCGTGGTCGCTGGTCGCGTTCGTGCTGCTGCACGTGTTCATGGTTCTGGTCTCCGGGGTCTGGAACAATCTGCGATCAATGCTGACCGGTCGGTATACTATCGAGGAGGCGGGCGATGCCGCTGAATAACAGGACGTCGGTCGATCGGCGCAAGCTGATGGCCGCAACCACGGGCGCCCTTGGCGCACTGCTACTGGGCGGTTGTGACCGGCTTTCCGAAGATCCCGCGGTGCAGCGGGTGCTGGCCAGCGTCGAAGGCCTGACCCGGCGGGCGCAGCGACTGATTGGTGGCAGCCAGACTCTTGCCCCCGAATACACCGAGGCCGAACTGTCGCCGCGGTTCAAGGCCAACGGCACGCTGGATCCGGACGACGACGATTACCAGGCGCTGGCATCGAAGCAATTCGTCGATTGGCATCTGGAGGTGACCGGTATGGTGGATCAGCCGATGCGGCTGTCGCTCGATGAATTGCGCGCCATGCCCGCGCGCACGCAGATTACCCGGCACGACTGCGTGGAAGGTTGGAGTTGTATCGGCAAGTGGAAGGGAGCGGTACTGGCCGACGTCCTGCGACGGGCCCAGCCTCGACCGGGCGCACGATACGTTGTGTTCCGCTGTGCCGATCCGATGGAAAATGGCGATCCGAACAGCAAGTACTACGAAAGCGTCAGCCTGGACGAGGCATTTCATCCGCAGACCATCCTGGCTTACGACATGAACGACGCCGCGCTGCCCGTGGCGCATGGCGCCCCCATCCGATTACGGGTCGAACGCCAGCTCGGTTACAAGATGGCGAAATACATCATGCAGATCGAACTGGTGGACAGTTTTGCCAACATCGGCAGCGGCGGAGGCGGCTACTGGGAAGATCAGGGCTACGCCTGGTACGCAGGGATCTAAGCGCGAGTTGCGGTATGCTTTGGGTTAGGCGTACCGCCGGCAGCCGATTTGTTTCCTGGTGTCGCGGCCTGCTGCTATCATGGGTGCCGTTCCCGAGTTGGATCGGGGGCTAACTATAAGTGGGAGGAGTGACATGAAGCTCTACGACTGGGATTTTGCCCCTAACTGCCGCCGCGTGCGCATGTTTATCCTGGAGAAAGGTATCGAGATACCGAGAGAGGAGTGCATTACCTCCGATATAGCTCTGAAGTCCGGCTACATTAACTACTATAAACATGCAATGGTGCCGATGCTTGAGCTGGACGACGGTACGCAGCTAGGAGAAGCTCTGTCGATCTGGCTGTATCTGGAAACTCTTTACCCCAATGCTCCGCTGATGGGCACGACCGCGCTAGAGAAAGCGGTAATCAGCGCCTGGGAGCGTCGGGCTTACGACGAGGGCATGGTTGGCCACGCGGAGATTTTCCGCAATTCCCATCCGCAGTTTGTCGATCGAGGTCTGCCGGGTCATGTTGCCCCTGTCCCGCAAATCCCCGCGCTGGTCGACCGCGGCAAGTTGCGCGTTGCCCGGTTTCATGAGAGGTTCAACGACCAGCTATCGAAGAACAAGTTCGTTGCGGGCGATACATTCTCGGTCGCCGATATCACGACGATCACCGTGTGCGACTTTGGCCTGGCTCTGGGAATGCAAATTCCCGAGGGTTGCCCAAATGTCAAGCGGTGGTATGACGAGGTGCAGCAACGCGAAAGCGTGCAAAAGAGCCGTCCAACACACATGCCGGACGGAAGACCAATGCCGCTGGCGGCGTAGTTTTGTGAAGCTGCCGCCTTGGGACAGGGGCGGCAGCCCTACTTCGTCCAAGGTCAGATCATGTAGTCGCCGCCGTTCATATTCATCGTGGCGCCAACATAGTACGATCCCGCATCGGAGGCCAGCAGCACGACCGTCGGCGCCACCTCATCCACCCGGCCAAAGCGGCCGATCGCCAGCTCCTTTTCCTTCGCATCGAGCCACGCCTGGGGAATGCCACGCACCAGTGGCGTGTCGATCGGGCCAGGACAGATCGCGTTCACCGTGATCCCATCGAGCGCAACCTCATAGGCGAGGCTGCGGGTGAAGCCGATGACACCGGCCTTGGCAGCGCAGTAATGCACCATCATTGCCGCCCCCTTATGGCCGAGTTGGGAGGCCGTGTTGATGATGCGGCCCCATTTCTTGCGCTGCATCGTCGGCAGCACCTGCTTGGTGCAGACGAACATGCTACGCAGGTTGATGCGGATCATCTCGTCCCACATCTCCGTCGGCATATCGACCAGCAGGCTGGTGGTGTCGATGCCGGCGTTGTTGAAAAGGATCTCGATGTCGCCAAGCGCCGCCGTGACTGCGCCAAATGCCGCCGCTACCTGCGCCTCGTCGGCGACATCGGCCGCTGCCGCGACCGACTTCACCCCAAGCCTCGTCGCCTCGGCGGCCGTCTCCTCGGCCCCAGCCAGATTGCGGTCCACGATGCCGATTGCTGCCCCCTCTGCCGCCAGCGCCAGCGCCGATGCGCGGCCGATCCCACTCGCACCGCCGGTTACCAATGCAACTTTGCCGTTGAGCTTACCCATGATGCGATTCCTCCTTTTCTGGTGCTGATTCAAAAACCGCGCCGGCGCTCAGGAGCTTTGTCGATTCAGCCTGGAAGCGGGCGAAATTGTCGGTTGTTCGGCCTAGCGCCGCCACCTTTTCGTGATAAAAACAACTGACCGCATGATGCGGCGCAACCATTACCGGTGGTGGCCGTTCGGCTCGGCACCGCGGTTCGGCGAACGGACAGCGGCCAGACAGCGGGCACCCTGGAGGTAAGTCGATCGGGCTGGGTATCTCGCCGTCCAGCCGGATCGTGTTGGCAGGCCTGAGGTCAGGATCGGGCAGCAACACCGAGGCGAGAAGCCCCAGCGAATAAGGATGCAACGGCTGCGCAAACAAGGTTTCGGCTGGTGCTTCCTCGACAATGGTGCCCAGATACATCACCGCGACGCGGTGGCTCACGAAGCGCACCGTGCTCAGATCGTGAGTGATCAGCAAGTAGGCGGTGCCGAACTCGTGCTGCAGCCGGATCAGCAGATCAACGATCTCAGCTCGCGCGGTGGGGTCGAGCGCCGAGGTCGGCTCATCGAGGATAATAAGCTCCGGACGCGTAACAACCGCTCGGCCGATGCCGATGCGCTGCTGCAGACCAGCGCTCAACTCGGCGGGAAACTGCTCCAGCACACGCGGCTTCAGGCCAAGATGTTCCGCGATCTCACGCGCGCGTCGATCCCGGTCGGCCCGGGACATGCCGAGGTGACGCAGCGGTTCGGCAAGGGTCTCGCCAACCCGAATGCGCGGATCGAGCGATTCGGCCGGCTCCTGGAACACCAACTGTATGCGTCCACGCAACGCTTTCGAGCGGATAT
The DNA here is from genome assembly GCA_036500715.1 of Rhodopila sp. Classification (GTDB taxonomy): domain Bacteria; phylum Pseudomonadota; class Alphaproteobacteria; order Acetobacterales; family Acetobacteraceae; genus Rhodopila. The sequence goes on along the minus strand of DASYBP010000688.1, from coordinate 11,322 downwards.
TGTGCCCGCCCCCCATGCGCACGCCGTCGAACCAGATTTCTCCTCGCGTTGCGTCGATCAGGCCAAGGATGCAGCGGCCGACTGTGGTCTTGCCTGATCCAGACTCGCCGACGAGGGCGAGGGTTTCACCGCGACCGATGGTGAAGCTGATGTCGTTGACCGCTTGCACCACTTTGCCGGTACCAGCGAGGGGGAAGCGTTTGACCAGATTCTGTACGTCCAGCAGCGTCGTCATGCTGCCGTATCGACAGGAAAGTGGCAGCGCACTGCATGATCGGCCGCCTCGGCGCGCAAGGATGGGGGTTCCGTCAGGCAAAGTGGTCGGCAGCGGACGCAGCGCGCGGCGAAGCTGCAGCCAGCGACGGCGGCATCGCCGGCTGCATCTTGCGATCGCGTCCAGCGCGCACGCAACGCGGGATTGTGCGAGAATGCGGCAAGCAACATGATGCTGTAAGGGTGGCGCGGGCGCCTGAAGAAGCTGCGCGTCGTGGCGATCTCTACGATCTCGCCGGCGTAGATGACGGCGATGCGCGTGCAGAAATGCGCGGTGATGGCAAGGTCGCGGGTGATAAAGAGGGCTGCCGCGCCTTTCTCCCGCACCATGGTTTGCAAGAGCTCGAGAACTTGTGACTGCACGGTCACATCGAGGCCGCTGGTGGCGTCGTCGGAGATCACCAGCCGCGGCGAGCAGACGAGTGCGATGGCGATCACGACCCGCTGCGCCATCCCCCCCGAGAGTTCATGCGGATAGGCGGCAAAACGTCGTTCTGGGTCCGGAATGCGTACAGCCCGCAACATGTCCAACGCGATGCGGTCGGCTTCTCGCCGTCCGACACCCAAGTGGTGCAGCACGACGTTGCTGATCTGCCGGCCCGCCGTCAGGACCGGGTTGAGTTCGGCGCGCGGATTCGGAATCACCATCACTAATTCCCGTCCGAGGACCGCCCGCCGGGCGGCATCGTCGAGCGCGGCCAAGTTGCGGCCGGCAAAGAGAACCTGGCCGCGCTCGATAGCGCCAGGCTCTGGCACCAGCCCCATCACCGCGCGGGCCAGTGTGGTCTTGCCAGAGCCCGACTCACCAACGAGGCCGACGATTTCCCCGGCGGCGACCTGCAGATTGATGCCGCGGAGCGCGTGCACCGTCTCTGACCGATAGCTGGGGTAGCCGACCCAGAGATTGGCGACATCCAGGACCGGCGGGGCGGCGTTCATGTGCGGGTCCGCGGATCAAGGGCAAAATACAGCAGATCAACCATTAGGTAGATCACAAGTGAAACGATCGCCGAAAAGACGACGAAGCCAAGCACCGGATTGATGTCGGCGTTCAGCACGCCCTGGACCGCGTACTGGCCCGCACCGCCCCAAGAGAACACGATCTCCACCAGCACCGCGCCGCCGATCAGGAAACCGTACAGTACGCTCACGATGGTCACGACGGATGGCAGCGCCGCGCGGATCGCCTGACGCAGCACCACCCGCCGCGGCAGGCCGCACATATCGGCGTAGCGCACAAAGTCGGACGCCAGCGTACGCTCCATGGTGGATTGAGTCATCTTCAGGATCGGTCCGGCATTGATCAGCCCGAGCGTCAGGACCGGCAGGACCAGGTGGCCAAATGAAGAGGAAAGTGCGTCCCAGTCACCCGCCAGCAGGCTGTCGATCACCATGCTGCCTGTAACCGTTGGCGGCGATACCACCGCCATGTCGATGCGGCCTAATGGGGGCGGGCTCCAATTGAGTTTGGTGTAAAAGATGTAGATCAGCACCAGCGCCAGCCAGAAATCGGGCATCGCGCCGGCGAGCAACCCGTAGTAGTCGGCGAATTTGCGGACGGGTCCTTGCTTAAGCCGCGCCGCGGCGACGCCGAGTGGAAAGCCGATGGCGATGGCGAGCAGCAAGCCAAAGCTGATCAGTTCGAGCGTCGCCGGGAAGCGCTGAAACAGATCCTGGGTCACTGGCTGGGTGGTTTGCCAGGACGTGCCGAGGTCCCCGCGCACGACATCGTGCAGGTAGTGCAGCAACTGCCTCGGCAGCGACTGGGTGAAGCCCATTTTCTGTCGTAGCTCGTCGAGGCTTTGTTGCGAGGCGGTAGGACCCAGCATCATCACTGCCGGGTCGCCGGGAATTAGTTTCACCAGAAAGAAGCTGACCAGGATGATCCCTAGCAACTGTGGGACGACGAACAGAATACGGCGGCCGATGTAACGCAGGAGCGACATGCGGGGTCAGCCCAGCGTGCCTGACAGAACGCGGCGTCGCGCTGGGTCAGCCAATACTTCGATGCTGGCGCCGACCAAGGCGAAGCCAAACACCGTTAGGCCGAGCGCGATGCCAGGAAACACGGACGGCCACCATTGGCCGGTCACGACGTTCTGAAAGCCCATAGCGATCATGCTGCCCCATTCGGGCGTCGGCGCCACGACCCCGGCGCCCACGAAACTCAGGCCGGCGGTCAGCAGCACCGACCATCCAACATTGACGGACAACTGCGCCAGCACCGGCGCGATCGCGTTGGGGATCACGTGGCGGGCGAGGATTCCCAGGTCCGATGCGCCGGCGATATAGGCAGCTTCGACATAGCGCAGGCGGCGGATGGACAGCACCTGGCTGCGCATCAGCCGCAAATAGATCGGGGCGTTCACGAAGGCGATAGCCAGTACGATGCTGCGGACGCTCTGGCCAAAGACGGCGACCAGCGCGATGGCGAAGACGAAGACCGGAAAGGCCTGCAGCACATCGGCGGCCCGCATGACGAATGTGCTGAGGGCGGTGCGCCAGGTGCGCTGTCCCTCGTAGTAACCAGCCAACGCCCCGATCGCGGTGCCGACCGTGGCGGACAGCAAGGTGCCGAGCACGGCGATAGTCAGGTCGATGCGTGGGGCAGAGAGCACGCGGCTGAAAATATCCATGCCGGTGCCGTCGGTGCCGAGGATATGCCCGGCTCCTGGCGGCTGCAGATAGACGTTTGGGTCGGCCACCATTGGGCCGTAAGGCACCATGACGGGGGCCAGCGCGCCGGTGATGACAACCAGGGTCACGATGGCGTAGCCGAGGGCGAAAATCGGACGGGCCCGCAGCACGGCAAGGAAGAATCGCAGCCGGCCTCGGCGCCGGCGGTCAGCTGGCGCGCTCGTAACTCCCGGCGCGGCCGCTGCGGTTGCCGCGCCCAATCTCATGCGCTGACTCACGTGCTGCGCGCGAAATCCTGGAAGCGAATGTTGTTCGAGGTGTAGTAGGTGAAGCCCTTCAGGTTGGCGCGATGAGCGAAGTGGTAGCCAGGGAAGGCGATGAATACCCAGGGCGCCTCGGACATCACGATCTCCTGCGCCTTGGTCATCATCTCTACCCGGGCGGCTTGGTCGGCGGTGCGGGCGGTATCCTTCAGCAGCTTGTCCACCGCCTCGTTCGCGTAATTGGAGTAATTAATGAAAGAAGTGGAGTTGAAATACAGCGTCATCGAGTAACCGACATCCGGGCACCACGGACTATCGACATAGAAGATTATCGGCTGCTTGCGTTCGGACACGGCGTTGTAGAATGTGGCGGCGGGTATCTTCTTGAGTTCCAGTTCGACGCCGATATCGCGCAGCGCGGTCTGATACAGGATGGCGATTGGCTCCTGCACTGGATCACCGGCATTGTAGGCCAGGCTGGTCTTGAAGCCGGCGCCCAGGCCGGCTTCCTTGAGCAGCGCCTTCGCCATTTCGGGATCGTATTTGTATTTCCAGAACTTGTCAGTGAAGCCCGCATAGATGTTCGGCATGCAGCCGGTCAGCGGCTCCGCAAGCCCCTGGAACACGGTCTTCAGCACCTGCTCCTGCGGGAAAGCGAAGTTCATCGCCTGGCGGACCTTGACGTTGTCGAACGGTGGGGTTTTCGCGTTCAGCTCCAGCCAGATCATGAACGACGCCGCCACGCTGTCGACCGTCACGCCCGGCTGGCCGCGCAGTTTGATTATTTCCAGCGGCTGCAGGTACTGTGCGATGTCGACGGCCCCGCCCTGAAGAAGTGAGGCGCGGGTCGCCGAGGTCGGCACCTCGCGAAAGATGACAGTGTCCATTGCCGGCCTGCCCAGATAATAGTCCGGCCGAGCCTTGAACACGGCCTGCTGGCCGCGCTGCAACTGTTCAAGCCGGTAAGGACCGAAGCCGGCGGAGTTGTTCTCAATGAACTTGCGCGCCCATTTGTCGTCGTCGGTCGCGACCTCCGTGCATTTCTTACTGTCGTAGATCGGTGCATAGAGGTTCGGCTGCAGCTTGGCCAGCAGCGGGTTCGGATTATCGAGATTGATGGAGACGGTGTATTTGCCTTCAACCTTTACACCGTCCGGATGTTCCAGTCCCAGTGTCGACAGGTAGAACGCACCGATTGCCTTCAGGCCAAATTTACGGTCCCAGGTCCACTTGACGTCGTCAGCCGTGAGTTCGTTGCCCCAGTTGCTCTTGACCCCCTGACGAAGCTGGAAGCGGATGAACTTGCCGTTGGGATCGAGCTCGAACGATTCCGCAAGTTTGCCCTGCACCGCGAGACCGGCCGGCTTATCGGGATGGTCGGCAATATCCTCGCGGAAGGCGCCGGGCACCTTTGGGTCGGGGATTTTGTTGAACTCCAGCAGGTTGTCGTAAAGTGCCGCAACTGCCTCGAACGTGCCGAGGCTGACATCGAAGTTGCTGTCCAGGCTTTGTGGCGTGGCCGGTGCGGCGATCACCAGCGTGCTGCTGGTGGCGGCCTGGGCCTGCTGCCAACGTAGCGCCGTCGGCACCACGGCGCCGGCGGCCGCGACGGCTGCACTTGATTTCAGCAGGTCGCGGCGATTGACCTGCGGCCCGACGATTGCGTTTCTTCTCATCATTGCTGTTCCTCTCGTCGGCTGAATCGGCGCTGCGTGTGGGCGCCCGAAAATTCGACCACTCACGCAAGCACTGTGCCAGTGCGATGTCGTCGCAGGTGGTGGCGCAACTGGGCAGATCGCGATCACGTTGGTCAGCCGCGTTGCAAGACTTGCCCAGTATGCGTCCAAGTGACCCTAAGCGCCAAGATAGAGACCGCGCATCCAATCAGACCTGAGTACGAATGAACTGCTGGCGGAGATGTTCGCCACTGGTTGTCGGCGGATATTTCGCTACCTCACCGTCTCGCACGGTACCGGGGAGTGCCGCGACCGGCGCGTCATAGTTCGGATTGTGGAAGAACACCAGCGACAGGCGGCGCGATATTGCGGCCTGCTCTGGCAGTGGATTGACCACGCGATGCAACGTGGCTTTCCAACGATCGTTGGTCCAACGGGCCATCAGCTCGCCAATGTTGACGATGAAACTGTCCGATGCCACGGGAACATCGGTCCATGAGCCAGCCCGATTCAGCACCTGCAATCCTCCGGGCCGGTCCTCGGTGCGCAGAATCGTCAGCGAGCCATAATCCGAATGGGCGCCGGCGCGAAGCTGGTTCGGCAACGGCGGCGCGGTTGGCGCGGGATAGTTCCGAACGCGCAGGCGGGAGATGTGGCGGTCGATCTTGTCGGAAAAGAAGGTCTCCGGCAGGTTCAGTGCGAGCGCGAAAATCGCCATCAGATCTTCGGCTAGTGCGCCCATGGCGCGGAAATATGCCTCGTACAGCGGTCGCAGTTCCGGGGGTTTCTCAGGCCAGAGATTGGGATGGAAATGGCGCCCGGCGGCCGGTCCACGGAAATACGGGTCAGTGCCCGCGTCCACCGGCCCGATCATCAGGCTTTCGTTCAGATCGCCGGGCAGATCGATCCCCTGGCTGCGGCCAACACTCTCGGCCTCGATCGGGATATAGCCGCGCGTGATGTCTGGCGCGGGCCGCAGGACAAGGCGCTTTTCCTCAATCGCCAGCTCGAAGAACGTGCGAGACACCGCCTGCACCCTTCTGATCAGGTCGGGGTTTACGCCGTGCCCGGTGATCACCAGAAATCCGATGTCGTTGATCGCCTGTCCGATCGCCTCCGCCACCGCACGCCGCTGTGCTGCGTGGCCAGATCGGAACGGCGCTGTGTCGATGACGGGAACCTCGAGCAGCATGATCGCCTCGGGCGCAGGGTTTGTTCCTTTGACGCGGCGGCGGTACCGCGTTGGCTGAGGATGTGCAACTCCTGTGCCGATGATGGCGGCCTGACACATCTGTGTCGAGCCGCCCTTTCTGGGCCCCTCGCGGCTTCCTATGTGGAAAACCGAACCGTGAGCGAATGCGGGAACTGCCGGGGGGCTGCCATGACTATGCGCATCGGACTTTTCGCCGCGCTGCTGTGCATCTGGATTGGGCGCTCGGCCGTGGCGGTCGAATGGGCCGAATTTCCAGTTCCGGAGGGTAGCGGCCCGCATGATGTGGCGCCCGCATCCGATGGCACAGTGTGGTTCACCGCCCAGGCGGCCGGCGCGCTGGGTCACCTCGACCCGCGCACCGGCCACGTGGAGGAGGTGGCCCTGGGAAATGGCTCGGCGCCACACGGCGTCATCGTGGGTCCAGACGGTGCGCCATGGGTAACCGATGGTGGTCTCAACGCGATCCTGCGTGTCGATCCGGCTTCGCGCGCGATCCATCGTTTTCCGCTTCCGCCAAATCGGGCCGCGGCTAATCTCAACACCGCAACATTCGACAAATCTGGCATGCTCTGGTTCACAGGGCAGGCGGGGGTCTACGGCCGGCTAGATCCGGCATCCGGCGCAGTGCGCGTTTGGGATGCGCCGCGTGGCCCAGGCCCCTATGGCATAACCACCACGCGCGGTGGTGCGGTTTATTTTGCGTCTCTGGCGGGGAGCTATATCGCGCGCATCGACCCGGCCAGCGGCGCGGCCACAGTCATCGACCCGCCGACGCCTCGTCAGGGAGCACGGCGGATCTGGTCCGATGCGGACGACAGGCTGTGGGTCAGTGAATTTCTTGCCGGCCAGATTGCTTGTTTTGACGCCGTAAATAATAGCTGGCGATCCTGGCGCCTGCCCGGCGACCGGCCGCAGCCCTATGCAATCTACGTGGATCAGCAGGATCGTGTATGGGTGAGTGATTTCGGCGACGCTACTGTGCTGCGTTTCGATCCTGCCGAAGGCCAGTTCAGCCGGGTCCACGGACAGCAGGGCGGCGTCTGGGTCCGCCAATTGCTGGGTCGGCCGAACGAGGTCTGGGGTGCGGACTCAGCTCATGACCGGCTTTTCCGCGTCAGCGGGCAAAATTGAATGCGCCGCCTGGCTGCGCTGGCACTCGCGCTCTCGATAGTCTGCGCAGGACACCCGCTCGCTTCGCCGCCTGCCACAGGCAACCGGGCGGTGCTCGATGAGGTCTGGCAAACAGTGCGGGACCATTTCTATGACCCAAGTCTGCGGGGCCTGGACTGGGCGTCGGTGCGCGCACGTTATGTGCCGCAGGCGGAGACGGCCGAATCCGAGGATGCCCTGGCCGCGGTGATCAACACGATGCTTGCCGAACTCCACGCCTCGCACACTGAACTCTTTACCCCAGCAGACCCCGCCTACTACCAGCTTGCCGATATCTTTGCCGGCGCCCTGCGTCGTCGCGGGCTGCAGCGCGTATTTCCGGACGGCAAAATCACTTACCCAGGCATTGGCATTTTCACGCGGCCTGACGCGGCCGGTGATATCTTCGTCACCGGCGTGATCGCGGATGCGCCGGCCCAGGGCGCCGGCGTTTTGGTAGGCGACGAAATCGTCGCTGCCGACGGTGCGCCGTTCCGCCCAGTGTTGTCATTTCGGAACAAAATCGGCAGCCCAGTCGTCCTCTCGATCCGCCGGCACGCGGGCGGGGCAGTGGAGCCAATCCCCGTGACGCCCGTCGAACTGCAACCACACGAGATGTTCCTGCAGGGGCTGAAGGCAAGCGCTCGATTGATTCCGGGACGGAACGGAGTGCGAATTGGTTACGTGCACGTGTGGTCCTATGCAGGTGAGGCCTACCAGGAAGCGCTGGAGCGCCTGCTGGGCGACGGTGTGCTGAAGGACGCCGATGCGCTGGTGCTCGATTTACGCGAGGGGTGGGGCGGCGCGATCCCCGACTATCTGGATCTGTTTAACGGCCGCGGGCCGACCATGCAGGTGCGCGACCGCGACGGCCACACGAGCCTCGACAATGTCAAGTGGCGTCGACCCGCCGCCATGCTGGTGAACGAGCGATCGCGCAGCGGCAAGGAAGTACTCGCTTACGGCTTCGAAAAATACCGGCTTGGCGAGGTGATCGGCAGCCGCACTAGCGGCGCGGTGCTGGCCGCCACGGCGTTCCTGATGAGCAATGGGGATCTGCTGCTGCTCGCTGTCGACGACGTACGAGTGGACGGCGAGCGGTTGGAGGGCGTGGGCGTCGTTCCGACGATCTTGGTCCCGTTCGACTCGCGATACGCCGCTGGCAGCGACCCGCAGCTTGATCGGGCGATCACCGTGCTTTCGAGCGACTAAGGACGGGTTGCCAACGGGCGAAGTTGGTGTCAGGCGCACCAGCCGTCCAGGGATCGCGACGACACGCGGCGGAGGATCTCGGTTTTTCCGAATAGCGGGATACCTCGGTAGATCCGCGCGTGCAACGTACCGTCAGTCTCAAGCGTCGCTGAGAGCTGATATGTATTGCCGTCGGTCGGATCAAAGATCGAGCCGCCCGACCAGGCTTGGGGGCCGTCCGGAGATAAGCCCCACACGATCGTCCTGCCGCATTCATTCCTGCGCCGATGAGGGTCCTTCGTCCATGCGACCTTGCCGCAGACCGATCCCTCGCAGTTGAAAATGTCCAGCACCAGGTCGCGAACCGCCCAGCTTCCATCAACGGGTGATGCTGTCGCCGGCCGGACGCAAAGCGTAGGCCCAATCGCGCTGGCAGCGAGAATGACCCATCTGCTTAGTTGCCACAACCGCATTCTCGTTCCCCCGCGAAACCTGCCTGTCCGAGCCCAACTGCCCTAACATATTGCTGGCACCTGGAGAACAGGCGAACACAACTTGACCTGAGTGCATTGCGGCCCGACGTGCGTTTTCGTTTTGACATCGGCCTGGATATGTTGCGAGCTAGATTGGCACTGCGTGTCCTGAACGTCGCAATCATTGGCGCACGCGTCGGGGCGTATCGCAACAGAACTGTCCCCGAGACCTGTGGATAACCCCGGGGACAAAGTGTCCGCGACCTCGCCAAGCTGGCTTTATTCGGATCTTTCGTCGCTGTGCCAAGAATTTATGCACAGCCAGAAGACGCTGAAGTTGCCACCCAATTTTCCGTGATGCAACAGCAAATTAAGGTGCGGTAATTATTCTTCTGGGTTGTGGATTGAGCGCACCGACCGTCTAATCCGCTATACTCTTTAGGCGGCGCCAGCCGGGCACTTCGACCGAGACCGTTGTAGAGGCTCGAACACAGCGACCCGATTCGAAATCATACTTTTCCTTCGTGGGGAAGGACGAGATAGCCGCTCATGGAGGTCGGCGACGGTCGCCTGGTCCGTCACCTGTGACACGTCGCGACATTGCAAGACTCCGGCCGTGGCTAGTGGCCGATCGCGGTGAAGCATGAGTCGCGAAGCGTGTGAATCGGCGCATCGGGCTCTCTGATGCGCGATACGAGCGTGCCCGGGAATCGACCGGCACCAATGCCAGAGATGTTATGGGGAAAGCGTGGCCCGTTTTCCTGTCGGGACAGAATCCGTCCCAGAGTAGGTAGGCGCGGATCGTTCCGAAATAAGCATCCGCCCATTGCGCCGCCACGAGGTGCAACTGCATCAACCGTGTTTCGAATCGCAACCGCACTTCCGCCTTCCCCGCGCTACATCAGCGCGACATCCTTGTCCGCTGGCGCGAATTCATGGCCGCCGCTGCCGTCCTCCAGTAAATGCAGATCGTGCGGGTCCCACCGCGCCACTACGTGGTCGCCGATATCGACCGGATCTCGGAAAAACTCGGCATCTGGAATGTGTGCGACAAATTCCTCGTCATTGGCGAGGTCGAGCGTCACCTTGACGTAGCTGCCCTGGTTCTCGATCGCGTGCACAACGCCGACGGCAGCATTTATTTCGTCGCCGGTTCGGGTGATGGCGTCTTTGCTCAGCATGATGCGGTCGCGACGAATGGCGGCGAACAGCGCCACACCTGGTGCGGGGCGGGTGGCGCCGAGGGGGAATCGCAAACGCGAGCCGTTGGCGCCGACAACCAGCGACCACGGTTCGGTGACTCTGTCGAGCGCGCCAGTCAGCACGTTCTGGCCGCCGATGAAGCGCGCAACATAGGCGCTACGCGGGGCGACATAGATGTCGCGCGCGCTCGCCGCCTGTTCGATGCGCCCCTGCGTCATCACCACAACCACGTCGGCGACCGCGATCGCCTCCAGCTGGGTGTGGGTGACGTGGATGAAAGTGATCCCGAGTTCCTTCTGTACCCGGCGCAATTCGCCGCGCATCCGGAGACGAAGATACTCGTCCAACGCTGACAGTGGTTCATCGAGCAGCAGTACCCTCGGATTGGTGATCAGCGCCCGCGCCAACGCCACACGTTGCTGCTGGCCTCCCGACAACTCCGCCGGCAGGCGGTTGGCGAAGTGCTCCATATGGACCTTGGCGAGCAGCTCGCGCGCTGTTGCTGTGCGCGCCTCACGGCTGGCGCCGCGCATCTTCAGCGCGAAACCAACATTTTCCAGCACGCTGCGGTGCGGGAACAGCGCGTAGCTCTGGAACATCATCGCGGTGCCACGCTGCACGGGATCGAGCCCCAGCACAGACTGGCCGCCAATGCGAACGTCACCGGAAGTCGGATTCTCGTGGCCCGCGATCATGCGGAGGATGGTTGTCTTGCCGCAGCCACTTGGACCGAGCAGGCAGCAATAGGTTCCGTGGTCGATGGTGAGGCTGAGATCTGCGACCGCGGTGGTGTCACGGAAGCGTTTGGTGACCTTCACCATGTTGATGCGGCCGTTGCCTGCGCTCTGCGGGGAAATCATCGAGGGCTTCCGAACGCGTCAGGTGGGCTCGCCGCGGGAGGCCCGGCGGCGGCGTTGGATGAGGGCGATCGAGCCAAGGGCGGTGCCGATGACCACAAACGAGACGACCGTGGTGACCGTTCCGACTGCGTACAACGCCGGCGAGGTGACGTTCGTGGTCATCGTCCAGATCTCGATCGGCAGCGTGTTCTCGCTGCCCGAGGTGAGGACTGTGCGGGGGAATTCATCATAGGACAGGGTGAAGCCGAACAGGGCGACGCCGATGATGCCCGGCAGCAGGATGGGCAACGTGACCGCGCGCATGCGTTGCCATGCTGTGGCACCGAGATCTGTGGCTGCTTCCTCGTAGGTGCGATTAAAGCGGCCGAGTACTGCGAACATGAT
>DASYBP010000687.1:0-5707 GCA_036500715.1 Rhodopila sp. | reverse complement strand
TCTCCTGCTTGCCGCCGAAACCGCCGCCCACCCGCGCACAGAACACTCTGACCCGCTCCAGCGGCAAATCGAACAGATCGCCCAAGGCTCGCCGGGTCAGAAACGGCGTCTGCGTGCTGCTGCGCAGATGCAAACGACCGGTTTCGTCCAGCCAGCCGATGGCACCGTGCGTTTCTAGCGCGGCATGCTGCAACCGCTGGGTGGTGTAGGTTGCCGAGTGCACGATGTCCGCCGCGGCAAGTCCCCCTGCCGGGTCGCCGATTGTGACATGCAGTTCGGTAACCAGGTTCCGGCCGGGATCGTGGATGCGCGCTTCCGGTCCCTTATCAGCGTGCAGCAATGGCGCGCCGGCTTGCATCGCTGCTTCCGCGTCGAACACCCCCGGCAGCACGTCGTATTCGACCCGCAGCGCTCGGCATCCTGCCTCGGCGGCAGCCTCGCTGTCCGCCAGCACGGCGGCGACACGCTGGCCGATGAAGCGAACGACGTCGTCCAGGACCTGGGTATCGTCCGGGTCGTCGAGCCGGTTTTCGTGCCGCGCCGTGGAGAAGCGCCGCGATGGCGAGTCGGACGGCGTCAGGATCGTGTGAACACCCGGCACCTCCGCCGCGGCCGTCACGTCCACCGACAAGATGCGGGCATGCGCATGCGGTGATCGGAGCAGCTTCAGGTGCAACAGGCCGGGCATTGGCGGCGTGTCCAGCGTGTATCGTGCCGTGCCGGAGACGATAGCCGGTCCCGCCGGGGTCGCGACGCTTCGGCCGAAAGGACCGCTTGTGTCCGCCACTTCAGTGTGGGGGATGCCGTCGATCGCATCGGCGATCGCGCGATAGCCCGTGCAGCGGCACAGGTTCCCCTTCATCGCGGTGGGCAGGTCCTGACGTTGTGCCTGATCCAGGCAGGCGGCTGTCAGAACCATCCCCGGCGTGCAGAATCCGCATTGAAAGCCTTGCGCCGCCAGGAAACGAGCTTGCATCGGATGCGGCCCGTCCGGTCCCGCCAGCCCCTCGATCGTGGTGACCTCGCGCCCTTCGGCCCGGAATGCCGGGGTAATGCAGCTGTGCACCGGTTGACCGTCGAGCAGCACGGTGCAGGCGCCGCAATCGCCGGCATCGCAGCCTTTCTTAACGCCAAACCACCCAAGGTCCCGCAGCAAACTGCGCAGACATTGCCCCGCCCGCGGCGCTGCATCCTGGGCGATGCCATTGACAACAAACGTCATGACAGCTCTTGCCGGATTTCCTCGGCGAGCCGGAATGTCATGTGACGCCGCCAGTCGGGAGCGCCATGAAGGTCGCCATAGTACAGGGCGTCCGGAATCGATTCGGTCAGAGCGCGGCGGAGTTCGGCGTCTGACGGGACGCATCCGAAATCTAGCCGAACCGGACGCATTGTGGCGGCCGTCACAGTCAACGCGAAGTCCCCCGCCGCCCCGCGTGTCCCGACCAACAGTGCGGCGGAACGGCCAAGCGGCGTGAGAGAAATCTGGCGATAGCCGGTGTGGCGTTGCAGGGCAGCGATTGGCAGGTCGATGGCGCGCAACACCTGACCGGGCAACAGCGCGTTCTGACTGGGCCCGTGGATGAAATCGATCACCGGCAGAGACCGCTCACCACCGTCCGGCGTCCAGACCCTGCAAACGCCGTCAAGTGCCGCGGTCAGCGCAGCCATCGGACCGGCTGGCAGCGCCAGGCACAGATTGCCACCAACGGTCGCGGCGTTCCAAACCTTGAACGATCCCAGCAGCGCACGGCAACAATGGCGGAACAATGGAGCCGCATGCCACGTGCTCGGAAACTCGGCGGAAGCCAGAGTCGCGAGCGTGCAAGTCGCCCCGATCCGCAGACCGTGGTCACCTGGTTCGAGCGCCGGCCAGCCGAGCTCCGTCAGGTCGGTCAGCCGGGTCAGCCCTGGCTGCGGTTCGGAAAACAACCAGGTGCCGCCTGCCAGCCACGCATCCCCGGCGCTCCAGGACGGCAAGTCATCCCGGCGCCGCGGCCGGCCGATTTCGGTGATGGTGTTCAAATCCATGAAGCGGTTCCGCTGCCAAAGCCGTACTGCAGCATAGTTGCGTTGCAACATAGATGCCACTCGCGCATCGACCCCGACATAACCGCCAGTGCTATCTGACCTCAAGCGGATGAACCATACGGCCCGACAGCGGCAGCTTGTGGTCTGGATCCAGGACGACCTCCTTGACCTCGCCACTCACCGGCACGTCGATCGACAGTGTGTTGGACTGGCGCCACGCTTCGGCCGGGACGGTCAGCCGTTGCGTGCCGCCGTGGCTCAGGCGCAGCTCCAACGTGGCGGGCATGATCAGCCGGGCGCGATTGGAAAGTTCGAGATGCAGGCGGCGTGGTTCGCCCGCGACGGGCACCGCCCTCGTAACGGACAGATCTAGCTTCGCACTGCGCATGAACCAACCGCGCCACCACCACGACAAATCCTCTCCCGCTCGGTTGTCCATCAATCGGAAAAAATCCGACGGCGAGGGATGCTTGTAGGCCCAGGCGGCGATATAGCCACGGAAAGCGTCGTCGAAACGATCGGCGCCGAGGATTTGTTCGCGCAACAAAACCAAACCCAGCGCCGGTTTGAAATAGCTGATGGGGTGGCGGTATTTTTCGCTGATCTGGTCAGCGGGAGTGAGGATCGCCGGCGCCGCGTCGTCAGCGAGGACGGGCAGGATCTCGTCAACCGGGTTGCCGCCGCCTTCGGCGTATTCCGGGTCACGCTTGGGCGCATATTCGCCGTTGTTGAAAGCGTCCTGAGCGTAGACATCGATGAAGGTGTTGAAGCCCTCGTCCATCCAGGCATCGCGCCGCTCGTTGGAGCCGACGATCATTGGGAACCAACTGTGCCCGACCTCGTGCGTGGTGATCCAGTACAGCTTCTTGCCGGCGTCCTCGATGCCGTCGAATACAATCCCCGGATATTCCATGCCGGCGCCCTGACCGGCGAGATTGATCATCACCGGCCATGGATAGGGCAACCAACGGCGGGAGAATTCTTCAATCGCGGCCTTGACGTATTCGGTCGATCGCGACCAGTGGTCGGGCCCGGCAGCCTCGGGCGGGTAGACCGACATGGCCAGCGCGTGGCGGTCGTTGGGCAGGTTGATCCGCGCGGCATCCCAGACGAAGGCGGGCGAGGCCGCGAAGGCGGCGTCGCGGGTGTTGCGCATCAGGAAATGCCAGGTCTGCTCGCCGTCATGGGTCGGCCGGGTAGTCGGGTCGCCGACCTCTTGCGGCGTGCGGATCATGACCGTCGCATCGCTGGCGGCCGCCTGGGCGAGCCGGTCGCGTTGGGTCGCGGTCAGCACCTCCTCGGGGTTAAGTAATTCACCCGAACCGGCTACGATGTAGTCCCACGGCACCGTGACGCGATAGTCAAGGTCGCCGTATTCGCAGTAAAATTCCGATCCCAGATACGGCAGCGTGTCCCAGCCGCGCAGGTCATCATAGACCGCCATGCGCGGGAACCATTGGCCGATCTCAAAGATCTCGCCTTCGCTGGTCGGCGTGACCGCCGTGCGCCCGCCCCACGAGCCGGGGATCGTGTAATGATAGTCGATGCGAACGCGCACCGTGCCGCCATGTGGCGCAAGCGGTGCGGGAAGGCTGATCCGAAGCCGCGTATCGGAAACGATGAAGGTCGGGGCGGCGCTTCGTCCGGCCGCCTCGACTTCAATTTTGTCCAGTTCGTCTCCGTCGGTGTAGTGGCAGCAGTGGCGCGAGACCGTGGCGCGTGCATCGGCGCGGTAGATGTTCTGGTCAAGCTGCAGCCAAAGGATGTCGAGTGCGTCGGGACTGTTGTTGACGTAGGTGATCGTTTCGTGCCCGCTCAGCACATGCGCCGCCGGATCGATACGCGCTTCGATCGAATAGTCGGCCCGGTTTTGCCAATAGGCGGGACCCGGAACGCCCGAAACCGAGCGGGTCGGGCTAGCCGGATCGGGGAATGTGAGCGGCGCGAAGATGTCCCGCGGATCGGGCGTCTGGCTGGAGGCGCTGGCTGTCACGGTGGCGCAGGCGATAGCGATCGCGGCGAGGCGGCCAAGCATGATTGGAACCCTTTGTCGCGCGCGGATCCCCCTCGCTAACCCTCGGCGGCAGCCTTTCGCGCGAGCGCCTCCTGGGCCGAGGCAATACCGCCGTGCGCGGCCGACCAGGCGACCGGATTCTCCAGGAACCGGCGCACCTCGGACAACGCCGAATCGGCAAAGTATGGGCGGTCCTTGCACGCCTCGAGCACGTCCCACCAGGTGCACAGACTGTGCAGCGTGATGTCCATGTTGGCCAGCGTTTCGAACGCGCCGGGAAAAACGCCATAGAAGAACACCACGAACGCGTGGTTCACGATCGCGCCGGCATCTCGCAGCGCATTGGCGAAGCGGATCTTTGACTGGCCGTCGGTGGTCAGGTCTTCCACCAGCAGCGTGCGCTTGCCAACCGGCACATCGCCCTCGATCAACGCGTTCTGTCCGAAGCCTTTCGGCTTCTTGCGCACATACGACATTGGCGCGCCCATCCGGTCCGCGATCCAAGCGGCGAACGGAATGCCGGCGGTTTCGCCGCCCGCAACGGTTTCGATCGATTCGTATCCAACATGGCGTTCGATCTTCTCGACCGCGAGGTCGCAGATCTTCGCCCGCGCACGCGGGAAATAGATGATGCGCCGGCAATCGATATAGACCGGCGATTTCCAGCCGGAGGTGAAGGTGTAAGCCTCCTCCGGGCGGAAATTCACCGCCTTGATCTCCAGCAGGATGCGCGCGGCGGTCAGCGCCGCGTCCCGGTCCCATTCGGCGGCTTGGGTCATCTGGGCGGGTTTGGCCATCGTGCGGCGGTCCTCTGTCCGAGAGATGCGCATATCTGATACTCGATCGCGTTGTTGTGTGACAGTCCCGCTGATCGCGAACTTGTGGAGTGGAGGGCTTTGAACCTCGTCATGACACTGCCCTCACGCCACCACCCGGCGCTCCTGCTGAATTGATGGTCTTCAGGCAACCGCCCCGGTGTAATTTGGCTGCGTATAAGGCAACCGACTCGAAGTTCAATGTGGTCGCGTAATGTCACGGGTTCGCCATAGTCCTGACAGTCTCTATCAGTATCGGTATTTCGGCGGCTTTCGACTCTTGCTTGCGGCGCTGGTGATGACGCAGCATTTCGGCGCCGATCTGGCACCTGCTGGTCTCGCTGACGCATTGGCGCCTTACGCGGTGGGCAGCACGGCGGTACTGGTGTTCTTCGCGCTGTCGGGGTTCGTGATTACCGAGGCGGTGGACACCGTGTACCGTGGGCGGCCGGGTCCGTTCTTGACCAACCGCCTGTTACGGATCGTACCGCATTTTCTGGTTGCCGTGGCACTGGCGATGTTAGCGCATAAGTTTTTTCATCTCGCTGGCGGCGTGCGCCTGTGGCGGTCGCAGCCGTCGTTTCCGGACGACGCCTTTGCGTTACCCAACGTGCTGCTGAACTTCCTTGCCATTGTCCCGGCCGCGAACCGGCTGATCGATTACGATTTTCTTTCGATAACCTGGGCGCTGCGTGTGGAGATGGCCTTCTATCTTATGATGGCCGGCTGCATCGCGATCGGCGGGCAATTTGCGTGGCGGCACGGCTTTGCGGCCGCGGCTTCGTTTCTATCGTTGTTGCTGCTGCCGTTGTTCTGGGTGGTGATTCACGGACGCGGCATAGAGATG
>DASYBP010000686.1:0-3551 GCA_036500715.1 Rhodopila sp. | reverse complement strand
GCGCAGCGCGCGCGCAATCGCGGCCAGCTCCGCTTCTTCCGCATCCAGCGTCGGAATCAGCTCGCCCGCCTTGGTCTTATGGTTAATCGTCCGTGACGTCGAGAACCCCAGCGCTCCCGCCCGGATTCCCTCCGCCGCGATCCGTGCCATCGCAGCCGCATCCGCCTCGGTGGCCGGCTCCCGCTCCACGCCGCGTTGTCCCATCACGAACACCCGCACCGCCGCATGCGGCACCTGCGTTGCGATGTCGAGGTCATACGGCCGCGCCTCCAGTGCATCGAGATAATCCGGAAACGAGTGCCAGTTCCACGGCAGCCCCTCGGTCAGCACCGGTTCCGGGATGTCCTCCACGCCCTCCATCAGCTTGACCAGCATGTCCCGCTCGTCTGGTCGGCACGGCGCGAAGCCGACGCCGCAGTTGCCGATCAGCGTAGTGGTGACGCCATGCCAGGACGACGGCGTGATCCGGCTGCTCCAGGTCGCTTGCGCATCATAGTGCGAGTGTGGATCAATAAATCCCGGCGTGACGATCTTGCCGCGCGCATCGATTTCCTCAACGCCCTTCGAGGCAACCTTGCCGACCGCGGCGATGCGGCCGCCCTCGATGGCGACATCGGCTTCAAACGGCGCCGCACCGGTGCCGTCAATGATGGTGCCGTTGCGGATAACGATATCGGCCATCGACTGTGTCCTCCCGGTTCGCACTCGTCTCCGATCGCGGCAAATCGCGTCTCGCGACACGATTTACGCGTGAATCGGCCACTTCAAACAACATGCGACGTGTCGCGCATCTCTAATGCGCGATAGCGTGCCGCGAACCACGCCGGACCGCAACGCCGGCCGGGATCAGACCCCGTACCGCTCCGCATCCTCCGCCAGCAGCAGCCGGTCCGCCACCAGCGCCGCCGCCACCGCCCGCACCGCATCCGCATACGCCATCCCAGGATACCGCGCCGCCAGCGAAGCCCGCGGATCGCCTCCTCGTTCCGCCTCCGTGGCAGCAAACGCCAGAAACGACCCGTCGCGATCCGCCAGTTCACCGTCAGGGTAGGGGGCCTTATAAAGGTTCCACCCGGTGAACGTCCCCCGCGGCACGGCAATATCCGGCAGGCGGATTCCCGCGATCTCGTTCCCATCCGCATCCACCTGCGGCACCAGCGTCCCGTACGCTCGCACTGCCGGCCGCGGGTCGATCCAGTCCTCCAACGGCGCCGCGTCATTCGCCGCCTTCGGCCGCGCCAGGTTCGGTATCGCCGGCAACGCCACCGCCTCCGCCGGCACCAGCGTCCCGTCATCGATCCGCGGCACCCGGCTGTCCGGCGGCGCCCGCCCCGATGCCACCCATTCGTCCAGCGCCACCAGCAACGCCCTTACCGCCGGCATCGGATCATGCCAGTTGCGCGGATGGACGCACGGCCCGCTATCCCGCGGCATCCCCGCCTTGCCGCCATGTTGTGTCCCCGCCAGCAGATACGCCCGCACATTTGCCGGCAGATCGACGTCCCGCGTGCCCAGCGGGTCCGTGTGCAGCAGCGACGCACCCTTCTGCCAGTACTCGGTCGAGGTGTTGGTCTCGATCAGCACCGGATCGGTCTCGTCCTCCGGCATCAGCCCCCTGCTGCGCTCGGTCAGCGGATCATCCATCGCCGCCGCCGAGTGCGGAAACACCACTTCCGGGAAATCATGATCCTCATGCCAGGTCCGCGTGCGGAACGGCTGTCCGAACGGCGTGTCGAAGAAAATCCGCCCGATCCCGGCAACATGCGTGAACACGCCATCGAACACGCGCGCCCCATCCTCGTCGGCGTTGAACCCCTGCGCGATATGATCGCGTAAGTAACGACCCGCCTGCGAGATCCCGAAAGCCAGCGTATGCTCAACCGGCCGCCCAAGCAGGTCGGCACCCTGATGCCGCATCCAGCTAACCACATCGCGCGTCGCCGCAAATCCGATCCCCAGAACGCGTGGCTTCGTCGCCCGGTAAGCCACATCGTAGATCGAGCCGGTCTCGATCGGCGCCAGCGGCCGCACCGTCCGGCTGTCCACCATCTCGGACGGCACCGCCTCCCGAACCGCGGTCTGCGTCCGCCGCATTGTCACTGACGCGGGCCCCACCGCCTCAAAGGACAGCTTGAACGCCTCATGCATACCCAAACGCGTGCCTGAGACGAATTCCTCGCGGATCGGCCTGGTGATTCCCTCGATCACCGGCACCTCCAGCGACAGTCCGGTGGCTTTCGGCGCACCCGGATCCCATCCCGTCCACAACAGCGAAAAACCCATCCGCAGCGGCAGTGCGTTTCCCAGTTCTTCAACCGCCTTCGGCTGGTTTCCCATAGCCCCGGCACATAGATTGGCGAACAGCATGATGCGTCCGCGGTTGTTCACCTCGTATAGCAGCCGCCCGCATCCCCTCGCCGCATCGACCGGCCGTAGCAGCACAAAATCCGATCGATAGGCCACCAACCCGTCCGCGTTCCGGGGCGCCAGATCTAGCAGCGCAATCCCCCGGTTGCCCGGATGCCGAGGATCAAGAACGCCCGATGCCACGCCATCGATCCGCTCATACGCGCCCGCCTTCCCAAACCGCGCCCCGCCCACTAATCCCGCTCGATTTTTGATCTCGATTCCAGTGATCATAACCAATGTAACTCCGCTTCGCTGCAGCCGACGCTACGGCCGTTCCGGCCTCCAGCAGCGCCCGATCAGGCGGCTTTGGCCTCCCGCCGCCGCCGGTGCAGAATGAACTCGGTGTAGCCATTCGGCTGTGTCCGCCCGTCAAAGATCAGGTCGCACGCCGCCTTGAACGCCACCCCGTCAAACCCCGGCGCCATCGGCTTGTACAGCGGATCGCCAGCATTCTGCCGGTCCACCACCAGCGCCATCCGCCGCAGCGCCTCGGTCACCTGCCCTTTCGTCACCACCCGATGATGCAGCCAGTTGGCGATATGCTGCGAGGAAATCCGCAGCGTCGCCCGGTCCTCCATCAGCCCGACATCGTGGATGTCCGGCACCTTCGAGCAGCCAATCCCCTGGTCGATCCAGCGCACCACATATCCCAAAATGCCCTGGCAGTTGTTGTCCAGCTCCTGGCGCAGATCGTCGGGTGACCAGTTCTGCCCCTCCGCCACCGGGATCGTCAGCAGATCCTTAAGCGGTGCCCGCTTTCGCGACGCCAGTTCCGTCTGCCGCGCGGCGACATCGACCTGATGATAGTGCAGCGCATGCAAGGTCGCCGCGGTCGGGGAGGGGACCCATGCGGTATTCGCCCCCGCCATCGGATGCTCGACCTTCTGCGCCAGCATATCAGCCATCCGGTCCGGTGCCGCCCACATCCCCTTGCCGATCTGCGCCTTGCCGCGCAGGCCGCATTCCAGACCGATGTCGACGTTCTGGTCCTCATACGCCTTGATCCACGTCGTGCCGCGCATCTCATTCTTGCGGATCATCGGTCCAGCCTCGATCGAGGTGTGGATCTCGTCCCCGGTCCGGTCCAGGAACCCCGTGTTGATGAACACCACCCGCTGCGTCGCCGCGGCGATGCACGCCTT
>DASYBP010000685.1:0-5061 GCA_036500715.1 Rhodopila sp. | reverse complement strand
ATCTTCTTCCCGCAGCATTTCCTCGGTCTTTCCGGCATGCCGCGGCGCTATCCGGACTACCCCGCGGCTTTTGCCGGCTGGAACTTCGTATCCTCGATCGGGGCCTATATCAGCGGGCTTGCGTTCCTGGTGTTTCTCTATGTCTGCTTCCGCACCTTCACCTCGAAGGAGCATGTGGCTGACAATTACTGGGGTGCGGGTGCAACGACCCTGGAGTGGACGCAGACCTCGCCACCCGCGTTCCACACCTATCTGGAAATGCCCCGGATTTCATAGAAGTGAGCGATACGACACCTTCGATGGCCGAGGAGCAGGGGATGGCTCCGTTCCCGGCTGCGGATATAGCTCTGGAGGCGGATTACCGCGACTGGATCGCCCTCCTGAAGCCGCGTGTCCTGACGCTGGTGGTTTTTACCGGGGCGATTGGACTCCTGGTGGCCCCCGGCCATTTGAACCCGGTGTTGGCGTTCACCGCGATCCTTTGCATCGCGGTGGCGGCGGGTGCCTGCGGGGCGATCAACATGTGGTATGACCGCGATATCGACGCGATCATGCGCCGCACCCGGAACCGACCGATCCCGGCCGGGCGGATCGAGCCGGGACCGGCGCTGGGGTTTGGGATCACACTGGCGGTCGGGTCGGTGTTGCTACTGGGGCTGGCGGTGAACATCCCGGCAGCCTTAATCCTAGCGCTGTCGATCTGCTTTTATGTGTTCGTTTATACCGTCTGGTTGAAGCGGCGGACGCCGCAGAACATTGTCATCGGCGGCGCGGCCGGGGCGTTTCCGCCGGTGATCGGGTGGGTCGCGGTAACCGGGTCGGTCGATCTGATTCCGCTGGTGCTGTTCGGGATCGTGTTCATCTGGACGCCGCCGCATTTCTGGTCCCTCGCGCTATGGGCAAATGACGATTACCGGCGGGCCGGAGTGCCGATGCTGCCGGTCGTGGCGGGAGCCGAGGAAACGCGTCGACAAATCCTGTTCTACACGCTGGTGCTGGTACCGCTGACGTTGGTGCCGTTCTTTCTGGGCTTCAGCGGCGTCCTCTATGGCGTCGCGGCGGGGCTCTTGGGGGCGGTGTTCTTGCATCGGGTGTATCGCGTGATGACTGATCGGCGGGACGCGACGGGCATCAGTCTGACCAGGGACATGCCGGCCAAACGGGCGTTCAAGTATTCCGTTTTGTACCTGTTTGCACTGTTCGCGATGTTGGCCCTCGATCGCTTGGTAGTTTAGTTGATGGGACCGGACACCAATCTGCCGGGGCGGGATGCCAGCAGCGAAGCGGCGCGGCGGCGGCGGGGACGGAGTTGGGCAATTCTGATCGTGTTGTTTGGGCTCTGTCTTTTGTTTTACGCGATCACCATCGTCAAAATGGCGCATTTCTGAATGACCCGGAATCAGCGCAACACAGTCCTCGCTGGCGTGGTTGTTAGTGTGATGGTGGCCATGGTCGGCATGTCATTTGCCGCCATCCCACTGTATCGGCTGTTCTGTGCGGCAACCGGTTACGGCGGCACGCCCAAGATAGGGGCGGCCACGGCTCCAGGCTCCAATGGCAAGATGATTCGGGTCCGCTTTAATGCCGATACCAATCCTGGACTGCCTTGGCTGTTCGCCCCCGATCAGGTCGAGGTCTCACTCAATCTCGGCGACGAGCAGGTCGCGTTCTACCATGCGACCAACAAATCCGGCCGGCCGGTGACCGGGATGGCGCTGTACAATGTCACTCCGGAAAAGGTCGGGAAATACTTCCACAAAACAGCGTGCTTTTGCTTCAACCAGCAAACATTGGCTGCCGCCCAAAGCATGGAATTCCCCGTCAGCTTCTGGGTCGATCCGGCAATTCGTACCGACCCGAACACCGCCGACGTCGCGGTGATCACGCTGTCTTACACCTTCTTTCATTCCCTGAGCGATGCCGCGAAGTCGGGGGCGCTCGCGAAGGCTGGTCCGCATGTCGGGCCGATGACGGCACCAGGGCCTGAAGAACACGCGCCTGAAGAGCACTCGGGGGCGAACTGAACGCCTGCCTCCCTCTTGAACTGGTTCGAGATTTGGCGATTATGCCGCAGCCGGGTCGGGGCGGTATCCCCGGCGGTGTTGTTATGGATATGGCATGAGCAGCGACGCGCACGATGCACCGGTCCTGGCGGGTTCCGGAATCAGGCATCCCTATCACCTCCCCGACCCCAGCCCTTGGCCGATCATCGGCGCTCTCGGCGGCTTCATGACGCTGTTCGGCATCGTTCTGGCGGCGCATTTCGGCAACTACGTGCTCCTCGTCCTGGGGGCGCTCACGGTGCTGACGACCATGTTCTTCTGGTGGCGGGATGTCGTGCGGGAAGCGCGGACTCCCGGCGCTCACAGCCCCATTGTGCAGCTCAGCCTGCGCTATGGCATGACCCTGTTCATCGGCAGCGAGGTCATGTTCTTCGTCGGCTTCTTCTGGTCCTATTTCAACTTCCTGCTGTTCCCCGACGTCCAGGGAAATGGCCAGACGGTTTGGCCGCCGTCGAACATTCACACCTTCGATCCATTCCACCTGCCGTTCCTGAACACCATGATCCTGCTGCTTTCCGGCACGACCGTGACATGGGCGCACCATTGCTTGCTGGAAGGTGACCGCAAGGGCCTGGTCCGAGGTCTTGGCCTGACCATTCTGCTTGGTCTCAGCTTCACGCTCTGCCAGGGGATCGAGTATTCCCATGCGCCGTTCGCGTTCAGTGGCGGTGGCGTCTATCCGTCCGTGTTCTTTCTGGCGACCGGATTTCACGGCTTCCATGTCATAATCGGGACCTGCTTCCTGATCGTATGTTGGTTCCGCGCCCGAGCGGGGCAGTTCACGCCGGAACGGCATTTTGGCTTCGAGGCGGCGGCCTGGTACTGGCATTTCGTCGATGTCGTGTGGCTGTTCCTGTTCGTCTGCATTTACTGGTATGGCGCGGGCCAAATCGCGGCCGAGTAATTTGGCCGACCCTCCGGTCTCGCTGGTTCGGGCATCGCTGCTTTGTCGGTGCCCGAGATGCGGCAAGGGCAAGCTATTCACCGGGTTGCTGACTTTGCGCCCAGCCTGTCGGATCTGCGGGCTCGATTTTAGCCAGTCCGACACCGGCGATGCCGGGGCCGTCGGTGTGATCATGGTGCTTGGCGCGATCGTCGTCATCATGGCTTTTTGGGTCGAGTTCCACTTCAATCCGCCCCTCTGGGTCCACGCAATCCTCTGGCCGGCGGTGACCCTGCCGCTGGCGGTGGCGATCATGCGGCCGGTCAAGGCCGCGTTGGTGGCGGCGCAGTTTCGCCATCGTGCCACAGAGATGGGATTGTGACCGCGGCTGCTCGGCGACTCCTCGTACCCAGCCTCAGCGCCCTGGTGATGCTGGTCGTCCTGGTCGGACTGGGGACCTGGCAGGTTTACCGGCTGCGCTGGAAAAGTGGGATTCTGGCACAGATCGCGGCCGCCGAGGCGGCACAAGCGGTCCCGCTGCCAAAGGCGCCGGCGCCCTATACAAAGGTCTCGGTGACCGGTCGTTTCCGCTTCGACAAGGCCGTGCAATTGGGCGCCGAGGTGCGCGATACCAGAACCGGCCCGACCATCGGATATTATCAGGTCGTTCCACTGGACCGCGATGAGGCGTCGCCTATCCTCGTGGACCGGGGATGGGTTCCGCAAAAGCGTGAGACGCCCCTTGATGACCCACCCGGTGTGGTAACCGTCGTTGGCTATGTGCTGCCTGCGCAAAAGCCGAGCTGGTTCAGCGCGCGCGATGATGATGCGGCGAGGCAGTTCTATACGCTCGATCCACAGGCGATCGGCGCCGCGGTCGGCATCGCGGATCCCGCACCATTTGCAATCGTCGTGATGGGGGCTCAGCCGGCTGGCTCCTATCCAGCCCCGGCTCAACATCTGCCGCGACCGCCAAACAATCATCTATCGTATGTAATCACCTGGTATGGGCTGGCGGTATCGTTAGTGGTGATCTTCGCTGTTTGGGTCCGAAAGGCATTGCAGGCATGACTGGTCCATCTGCGTATCAAAGGCTTGCAGGCAGGTTCAGGACGATCGCCACAATCGGCGAATGCGCGTCAATGCTTGGCTGGGATGCAGCGGCGATGATGCCATCTGGTGGCGGCGCGGCCCGGGGCGACCAGCTCGCGGCTCTCGCGGTCCAGCGGCACGCGCAGTTGGTCGCACCGGAGGTCGAGGCGGACCTGGCGGCGGCGGAGACCGCCGATCCGTGGGAGGCAGCCAATCTTCGCCTGATCCGGCATGCGTTCGCACGTGCCAGGGCATTGCCGCCAGACCTGGTGGAGGCCCAGGCTAAAGCGAACTCGGACTGTGAGAAAACCTGGCGCGTGGCGCGCGACGATGGCGATTTCGCGCTAGTGGCTCCGCGTTTGACTGAAGTGCTACGCCTGACCCGCGAAGCCGCCGGTTGCCTGTCGGCAGCTCTCGGTCTCGGTCCCTACGACGCCCTCATGGACGGTTATCAGCAAGGGATCGGCGCGGAGGACGTTGCTGCGATCTTTTCCGCCTACGAAAGCTTCCTGTCCACCGCCCTGCCGCAAGTCGAAGAAAGTCAGGCGCGGCGGCCAGTGCCTGCGCGACCCGAAGGTCCCTTCCCGATCACCCTGCAACAGGAACTCTGCCGTGATCTTGCGCAGCGGCTTGGGCTGGATTTTGATCACGCGCGGTTGGATCAGTCGGCGCATCCGTTTTCTGGCGGAACGCCCACGGATATCCGTATCACGACACGGTACTCGGAAAACGATTTCACGCCCGCCATCCTCGCCGTGGTGCATGAGACGGGCCATGCCCTCTATGAGCGCGGTCTGCCGTCCGCCTATGCGCGCCAGCCGGTTGGCGAGGCGTCCGGGATGGCGGTGCATGAGAGCCAGTCATTGATCATCGAGATGCAGGCCTTCCGGTCCGACGCTTTCCTGACCTGGCTTGGCCGCCGCCTGCACGACACATTCGGCGGCGCAGCGGAACCCTATCGCCCCGACAACCTGGGGCGGCTGTGGCGTCACGTTGCGCGCAGTTTCATTCGGGTCGACGCCG
>DASYBP010000684.1:0-4403 GCA_036500715.1 Rhodopila sp. | reverse complement strand
ATAGAGAAACACCAGGAACGCAAGCCCGCTGATATAGGCCCCGATCGAGGATACGAAGTTCCAGCCGGCAAAAGCCGCGGGGTAGTCCGGATAGCGCCGCGGCATGCCGGAAAGACCGAGGAAATGCTGCGGGAAGAAGATCAGGTTGACCCCGATGAAGGTCATCCAGAAGTGCACCTTGCCCCAGAATTCCGGGTAGGGCCGACCCGACATCTTGCCGATCCAGTAGTAGAATCCGGCGAAGATCGAGAACACGGCGCCTAACGACAGCACGTAATGGAAGTGCGCGACGATGTAATAGGTGTTGTGGATCGATTCATCGATGCCGGCGTTGGCGCAAACCACCCCGGTCACGCCGCCCAGCGTGAACACAAACAGGAAGCCAATGGCCCACAGCATTGGCGTCTTGAATTCGATCGAGCCGCCCCACATCGTGGCGATCCAGGAAAATATCTTGATGCCTGTAGGCACCGCGATCACCAGGGTCGCCCCCATGAAATAGGCGCGGGTGTCTACGTCGATCCCCGAGATATACATGTGGTGCGCCCACACTACGAAGCCGACGACGCCGATCGCGACCATCGCGTAGACCATGCCAAGGTAGCCAAATATCGGCTTCTTGCTGAAGGTCGAGATGACGTGGCTGATGATCCCGAACCCTGGCAGGATCATGATGTAGACTTCCGGATGACCGAAGAACCAGAACAGGTGCTGGAACAACACCGGATCACCACCCCCGGTCGGGTCGAAGAAGGCGGTGCCGAAATTGCGGTCGCAGATCAGCATCGTGATCGCGCCGGCCAGCACCGGCACCGCCAGAACCAGCAGGAACGCGGTGACCAGTTCAGACCAGATGAACAGCGGCATCTTGTGCAGGGTCATCCCCGGCGCTCGCATGTTGAAGATCGTCACGATGAAGTTCATGGATCCGAGCAGCGATGACGCGCCGGCGAGGTGCAGCGCGAAAAGCGTGCAGTCCATCCCCATGCCGGCTTCATAGGTCGAATTCGACAGCGGAGGATACAGCGTCCAGCCCGACCCGGATTCGCCCATCACCAGACCGATGCAGATCAGCACGAACGCCGGCGGCAGCAGCCAGAAGCTGATGTTGTTCAACCGCGGAAACGCCATGTCCGGCGCGCCGATCATCAGCGGGATAAACCAGTTGCCGAAGCCGCCGATCAGCGCGGGCATCACGGAGAAGAAGATCATCAGCAACCCGTGGCTGGTGATGATCGTGTTCCACTCCTGACCCTCGGTTACGATGTGGTTGTTCGGAAACTGAAGCTGCGCCCGCATGATCTCCGACAGGGTGCCTCCGAGGACACCTCCGATCATCGCGGCGATCAGGTAGAGGGTGCCGATGTCCTTGTGGTTCGTGCTGAACAACCACCGCGTCACGAAGCCGGGCTTATGATCGTGGTCATGATCATGAGCGTGATCATCCCCATGGCCGTGGCCGTGTGTGTCATCAGACGCAGCCATCCTACCTCTCCACTGATATGCCGGCTGCTGGAGCCGGCACCCGTTCCCGCTGAGACAATCCTACACCCAAAATCACTTGGACGCGATCTTGGGTAGCGCCTTCGCCGAGGCGGATTTCTTCGCCTCCTCGACCCATGCCTTGAAATCGGCTTCGGAGACCGCCTTGACCGATATCGGCATGCGGCTGTGATCCTGACCGCAGATCTGGTTGCACTCACCGTAGAAAGTACCGGCCTGATCGGCCTCCATCCAGGTTTCGATCGTCCGGCCTGGAATCGCGTACCGCTGTATTCCCAGCGCGGGGATGAAGAAACTATGAATCACGTCGGTGCTGCTGGTGAGGACGCGAATCTTCTTGCCGACCGGTATCACCAGCTGATTGTCCACATCCAGCAGGCGAAGCTGGCCAGGCTTCAGATCTTCATCGTGAACATACCGGCTTTCGATGTCGACGTTGCCCTGGTCGGGATACGAATACTCCCAGTACCACTGATGCCCGGTGACCTTGATGGTCATATCGGGATCGGGGGTTCGGTCCTGATAGTAGATCAAACGAAACGACGGAATTGCCATCACCACCAGGATCAGCACCGGAATGACCGTCCACGCGATCTCAATAATGGTATTGTGGCTGGTCTGGCTCGGCACCGGATTGCGCTTCGAGTTGTAGCGGATCATCACCCAGAGCAGCAGGGCGCCGACGAACAGCGTAATCACCGTGATGATGACCAGCACCAGGGTATGCAGTTCAATGATGCGGTCCTTGATCGGGCCAAATGAGCGCTGCATGCCCATTTCCCAGGGACGGGGTGCTCCCACCACGCCTTGGGCCCGGGCGAGCGGCGCCCCCGAAAGGCTGAAAACGAACCCGGCGACGGCCGCCAGGAGCCAATGAACCGTCCGCATCAATTGACCACCTCGTTCGCAGGTCACACGCCATGGCCGGTCCCCGGCAGGCGCCCGTTGCGTTCGCCTACCGGACGCAACCAACAAGATCAAGGTGCCTGATGCAATGCAGGCCGCCCCCGCTTTCGCCGTCATGGGCCGGGTGGATTTGTCGACCGCGGTCGCAAGGGCGGCCTAAACGCGTAGCCGGACCAGGGTGAAGATGCCAAAAGGCGGAACCGACTCGGCCTCTATTCGCACAAGGTCCTCGGCCGAGAAGATGGCGTCCATCGCAAAATCCGGATGCCATCCTAGAGCCCGCGAGGCGGGCGCCATCGCGCGCTCCAGCCACCACCTGGGTCCGCGGGACGCGGCGAAATGGTTGATCAGCAGGATATCGCCGCCGGGGCGCACCAAACGGCGCATTTCGGCCAGCAGGCGCCGCGGGTTCGGCACGACCGATGCGACGAACATGCCGACGGCGATGTCGAACGCATTGTCTTCAAACGAGGTCGCCTCGGCGTCCATCTCGTGCAGTGCCTGGACGTTGGTCAATCCGTCTTGACGGGTCCGCTCGCGGGCCTTGCGCAGCATTTCTTTCGACAGGTCGATGCCGGTGATCCGCTTCTCGTATTGGTAGTGCGGGAGCGCCAGTCCCGTCCCCACGCCGACTTCCAGCACGTCTTCCCCAGGCAACCGGTTGATCAAGGATACCGCCCGCAAGCGGCCCTTCGACGAGATGCCGCCGAACACGGTGTCGTAAACGCCGGCCCACCGACGATAGGCCTCGAGGATCGACGCCTGATCCAACGCCGCGACGGGTACTAGCCGAGCAGCCCCTGCCGAGGCGTTCTGTTTCCGCAGACCGTGGTTCATCAGCCGCCGAGCGTCCTTCTGCCAACTGCAGTGGCCATGATTCGGGCTGATCGCCCGCGCGATGATACAGACGCCTTAAATTACGTGGAGTTGCGGCGCAAGCCGGGCATGGGCCCGAAATCGCTATCTTGTGCGTTATCTTTAGTGGGTGGTCGAAGGCTCACGGTGGGCCGTTGCCGCCTGGGCACCAGGGCCGGCGATGGATCCGCTGGGCTTGCCAGCACTGTCCTCCATCGACGCGTCATCCGGTTCGGCCATGTTTTTCTTGAACGATTTGATGCCCTTGGCGAAGTCACCCATCAGCCCGCTGATCTTGTTGCCGCCGCCGAACAGCACAAGGATCACGGCCAACACGACCAACCAATGCCAGATGCTGAAGCTACCCATACGTCCTCCACAACCAATGCCCAAACCGGAACGTGTTCCTGGCGCGCGGGAACGACCGGCTGGGGAGCCCAGAGCGTTGACATGGCGCGAGTCGGCGGTTGATGCAAGCACCGTTTGCCGGTCGGCCGGGGTCAGTCGCCGGGACGACCGGCCCTATGATAGGGGTGGCGCTGCGCTATTGACTGAGCACGATACAACTGTTCGGCGAGCATGACGCGGGCGAGCAAGTGCGGCCAGGTCATTGGCCCGAACGAGAGCACATAGTCCGCTCTGTCGATGACCTGTGCATCGAGGCCCTCGGCGCCCCCGATCATGAAGCAGATCCGTCGCCCGTGGGAAGACCATTGATCCAGCCGGGCGGCGAACGCCTCGCTGTTCAGCGCCTGACCCCCTTGGTCGAGCGCCACGGCGAAGGCGTCCCGCGGCACCGCATCAAGCAGTGCGGTCGCTTCCTTGCGCTTGATAACCGCGGCCGAGCCGCGCGCCTCCGGCAGTTCAAGCATCGTCGGTGGCGGCCGCAATCGCGCCGTGTAGCGATCCAGCAACGCTTGCTCGGGCCCCGCGCGTAGCCGACCAATCGCGATAAGGTGCATGCCTTAAGGGCCTTTTTCGCCGATCTTGCGGTGCGGGCGCGGCACGCGCTACACACTGGGTTCCCGCGAAGCGGGCGCGTAGCTCAGCGGGAGAGCACCTCCCTGACACGGAGGGGGTCACAGGTTCAATCCCTGTCGCGCCCACCATTTTTCCGCTGGGGCGTCTGGATGGGGCTT
>DASYBP010000683.1:0-8660 GCA_036500715.1 Rhodopila sp. | reverse complement strand
GAGGAACGCCGCTACTACCACGACGAAAGCCGTAACCGGACGCCGGTGGCCAGTTACGTGGAACGGCTGCAGGCGGCCGAGGGGTTGGTGCTGTGCCACCCGACATGGTGCTTCGGTCTGCCGGCGATCCTGAAAGGGTTTTTCGATCGAGTGTTCATACCGGGTGTCTCGTTCATGCTTGCTGATGGCAAGGCACGGCCGGCATTGACTCACATCAAGCATCTTGGTGCGGTCGTAACCTATGGGCGACCACGCTACATGGCGATTTGGATGGGCGATCCGCCTCGGCGGATGGTTACGCGATATCTATACTGGCTGACCGGCAAGCGGGCGACACGGACCTTTGTCGCGCTATATCATATGAATGTCGTAACCGAACCGCGGCGCAGACAATTCATCGCCCGGGTGGACGATGCGATGCGGCGGTTTGGGCGCTGACGCCCGCAAGTTGTCCTTGCCGCAAACTGTCGAGAATGGCGACCGAATCCTGGCACTGACGCAGAAAGGCGCCAGACGCTAATACTGCGCATCGGTGGCCGGTTCACGCGGCAATCGTGATCGCCTTCCGACTCACGCTCCACCGCGACTCGACACCTGGCCCGTCTGGGTTGGCCCAGCCCCGCCGCATGTCGCCCCGCCGCATGTCGCCCCCGCCGCATTGCGCATAGGCCCGATCGCCCATAGCTTACCAGGCAGTAGCGACTTGTAATGAGCATCTGGCAGGTGACATGGCCGACGACAGCGTGATCCGGCCGCTCGCAGAGCCGTCGGCGATCACCTCGGTGGGGTGGGAACAGGAGTTGGCGGAGCTGCGTCAGCGGCAGGCGCTGGCCCGCGAACTGGGCGGCAACGATCGCGTGGCGCGGCAGCACGCCGGCGGCCGGCTGACGGTCAGGGAGCGAATCGACCGCATGCTCGACCCCGGCACGTTCCTGGAGGTCGGCAGCATCGCCGGCAAGGCGAGCTATGACGCGAAAGGCAACATCACCGGTTTCATCCCGGGCAACTGCGTGTTCGGTCGCGGCACGGTGGACGGTCGTCCCGTGGTCATCGCCGGGGACGACTTCACGCTGCGGGGCGGGTCCGCCGATGCCTCGATCAAGGGCAAGCCCAAGATGTCGGAGGAGATCGCCACGCAGTTCCGCATGCCGATCATCCGGCTGATCGAAGTCTCCGGCGGCGGCGGGTCGGTCAAGACCATCGAAACCACCGGACGGGCGAACCTGCCGGGCGGCCTGACCGAGACGACATCATTCGACCTCGTGGCCAATCAGATGTCGCAGGTTCCGGTGGTCGGGCTGGGTCTGGGGTCAGTGGCCGGTCTGGGGGCCGCTCGGTTGGTTGCGACGCATTATTCCGTGATGGTGAAGGAGATTGCGGCGGTGTTCGTGGCCGGGCCGCCGGTGGTGGAGCGGCTTGGCGAAGCACGATCGAAACAGGAACTTGGCGGCTGGGAGATCCAGTTGCGCTGCGGCGCCGTCGATCATGCCGTCGATACCGAGGACGAGGCCTTCGAGGCGGTTCGGCGGTTCCTGTCGTACCTGCCCAGCTCGATCCATGACGTGGCGCCGCGGGTGCGCGGGTGGGACGATCCGCAGCGGCGTGACGAGGCGCTGATCTCGGCGATTCCCAAGGTGAAGAAGCAAGCGTACCACATGCGGCGCATCATCGCGACGCTGTTTGACAAGGGCAGCTTCTTCGAAATGGGCACGCTGTTCGGCCGGCCGATCATCACCGGATTCGCGCGGCTGGACGGCTGGCCGGTGGCGGTGATGGCGGGCGACCCGCTGTTCGAAGGCGGCGCCTGGACCGCGGATGCGTGCAGCAAAATCATTCGGTTCGTCGACATGGCGCAGACCTTCCATCTGCCGGTGGTGCATCTGGTGGACTGCCCGGGTTTTCAAGTGGGACTGCGCGCCGAGAGCAGCGCGGTGATCCGCTGGGGTGTGCGGGCGCTGTCGGCGATCAACCAGACAACGGTGCCCTGGTGCAGCATCATCGTGCGGAACTGCTACGGGGTCGGCGGCCTGGGGCATCAGCCGGTCGGTCACCTGTGTCTGCGCTATGCCTGGCCGTCGGCGAGTTGGGGGTCGCTGCCGCTGGAAGGCGGGATCGAGGCAGCCTATCGCGCCGAACTCGACGCCGCGTCGGATCCGGCCGCGAAGCTCGAGGAAATCGAAGAGCGGCTGAACCGCCTGCGCTCGCCCTATCGCACCGCCGAGGCCTTCTGGGTCGAGGAGGTCGTCGATCCGAGGGATACGCGGAAGCTGCTGTGCGATTTTGCCAACCTGGCGGCCCCGCTGCGCACCCCGGGGCCGTCCTCGTTCGGAATGCGACCCTGACATGAAAGGCGCACCGATTGCCGGAAGATCGGATTGGTCCTACTTTGAGTTGACTAACAACGGGGACGGGCGCCAGAAGGCCCGGTCGGCGGCCCCGGAGGTTCACGCAAAGTGTTCCCGATGCTGCCGGAGGAAAGGAGTCCGAGTTGCAGCCGACCGACATAAGGGATCCCGACTACTTCCACAAAGTCGTCGATTGCCAGTGGGCCTGTCCGGCCCATACGCCGGTTCCCGAATATATCAGGCTGATCGCCGCCGAGCGGTATGCCGATGCGTTCATGATCAACTGGCAGTCCAACATCTTTCCTGGGATCCTGGGGCGCACGTGCGACCGCCCCTGTGAACCGGCCTGCCGCCGGGGTCGGGTGGAAGAGGAACCGGTAGCCATTTGCCGACTGAAACGGGTTGCCGCCGACTACAAGGGCGATGTCAGTGACCGCATGCCGGGTCCGTCGACGACGCGCAACGGCAAGCGGGTCGCTTTGGTCGGCGCCGGTCCAGCTTCGTTGACGGTTGCCAGGGATCTGGCGCCGCTGGGATATCATGTCGTCGTCTACGATGGTGACGCCCGCGCCGGCGGCATGATCCGCAGCCAGATTCCGAAGTTCCGCCTGCCTGAGGAGGTTATCGACGAGGAAGTCGGCTATATCACCGCCATGGGCCCTGAGATGCGGCTGGGCGAGCGGGTAAACAGCCTCAGGGATCTGCTGGCCGAGGGGTATGACGCTGTCTTCGTCGGGTCGGGCGCACCGCGCGGGCGCGACCTGAACATTCCAGGGCGGCCGGAGGCGGCGGCCAATATTCATATCGGGATCGACTGGCTGTCGTCGGTGTCCTTTGGCCACATCGACAAGGTCGGCCGGCGGGTGATCGTGCTGGGCGGCGGCAACACAGCAATGGACTGCTGCCGGTCCTCGCGACGCCTCGGTGGCGAGGACGTCAAGGTGATTGTCCGCTCCGGGTTCGAGGAGATGAAGGCTTCACCGTGGGAGAAGGCGGACGCGATCGCCGAGGACATTCCGATCCTGAACTACCTGGTGCCGAAGGAATTCAAGCACGACAACGGCCGGCTGTACGGCATGACCTTCGAGAGGGTGAAGGCGGAGCACGACGCCCGCGGCCGGCGCAAGCTGGTCCCGACTGGCGAACCGGATCCGTTCTTTGAATGTGATGATGTGCTGGTCGCGGTTGGGCAGGAGAACGCGTTTCCCTGGATCGAGCGGGATATCGGCGTGTCATTTAACGAATGGGACATGCCGGTGGTCGACGAAACCACCTTCCAGTCGACCGAACCGCGGGTATTTTTCGGCGGCGACTCGGCGTTTGGGCCAAAGAACATCATCTGGGCGGTGGCCCACGGACACCAGGCGGCGATCTCGATCCATCAGTTCTGCCAAGGCGCGGATGTGAAGGACCGGCCGCCGCCGATGGTGACACTCGCCAGCCAGAAGATGGGTATTCATGAATGGAGCTATGACAATGGCGTCTCGCTCGACCTGCGGTTCAAGGTACCGCATCGCGAGAAGCTGATTGCACTGAAGGATATCAAGGCCGAGGTGGAGCTCGGCTTCGACGACAAGCTGGCGTTCGCCGAGGCGCAGCGGTGCCTGAACTGCGATGTGCAGACGGTGTTCAGCGACGCCTTGTGCATCGAGTGCGATGCCTGTGTCGATATTTGCCCGGTCGATTGCATCACCTTCACCGCCGACGGGCCGGAAGCCGAGGTTCGGACGCGGTTGATGGCGCCGGCGCACAACCAAGAGCAGGCGTTGTATGTGTCAGGGCATCTGAAGACTGGCCGCATCATGGCGAAGGACGAGGATGTGTGCCTGCATTGCGGGCTGTGCGCTGAGCGCTGCCCGACCGGGGCGTGGGACATGCAACGCTTCCTGATCGATGTGGCC
Organism: Rhodopila sp.; assembly: GCA_036500715.1. Lineage (GTDB taxonomy): Bacteria > Pseudomonadota > Alphaproteobacteria > Acetobacterales > Acetobacteraceae > Rhodopila. Next base: position 4,414 of record DASYBP010000683.1, on the reverse strand, counting down.
CAGGCGGATACGATGAGGGCGGAGAACGCATGCTGCAACAAATAGACCGCGGGGGCGGCAGCGGAACCGAAGCCCTCCAGCGGGTCAACGAGTTCGTCGTCAAATTCGCCAATGTCAATGGATCGGGATCGGCCAGCGCCAACGCGTTGTTCGCGAAGGCCGTGCTGCGCATGGGCATCGTGGCGACGCCGCGCAACATTTTCCCGTCGAACATCCAGGGACTGCCGACCTGGTACGAGGTGCGAATCTCCGAGGCGGGTCACCTGGCCGCGCGAGGCGGCGGTGTCGATCTGGTGGTGGCGATGAACCCGCAGACCTGGGACGAGGACGTGAAGTCGCTCGAGCCGGGCGGGTATCTGTTTTACGACAACACCAAGCCAATGCCGGCGGAGAAGTTCAGGTCCGACATCGTGGTGCTGGGCGTGCCGCTGACCGAGATGACGAACAAGGCGTACAGCGATTCCCGACAGCGTCAGTTGTTCAAGAATATTGTGGGTCTTGGCGCGCTGTCGGCGCTGCTCGACATGGACCCTACTGTTATCGAGCAGTTGTTGGGAGAACAGTTCAAAGGACGCGACAAGCTGATCGCGGCGAATGTCCAGGCGCTGCACATGGGCCGCGACTGGGTGATGGCGAACATGCAGTGCCCGATCGGCCTGACGCTGCGCCATGCCGAGACCGTGGGCGACCGCATCTTCATTGACGGCAACAGCGCCGCGGCGTTGGGCGCGGTCTATGGAGGCGCCACGGTCTGCGCCTGGTACCCGATCACGCCGTCCTCCTCCCTCGCGGAGGCATTTACCCGCTATTGCGGCCGGCTTCGCGTCGACAAGGCGACCGGCAAGAACAACTTCGCCATTGTCCAGGCTGAGGACGAGTTGGCGTCGATCGGCGTGGTGATCGGCGCGGCGTGGAATGGCGCCCGAGCCTTTACTGCTACATCGGGACCGGGCATCTCGCTGATGCAGGAATTCATCGGGCTGGCCTACTTCGCCGAGATTCCGGCGGTGATCTTTGATGTGCAGCGCGCCGGGCCGTCGACCGGCATGCCGACCCGGACGCAGCAGACCGATATCACCGCTTGCGCCTACGCATCCCACGGCGACACCAAGCATGTGCTGCTGATGCCTGAGGACCCTTACGAGTGCTTCGAATTTGCGGCTTTGGCGTTCGATCTGGCGGATCGATTGCAGACGCCGATCTTCGTCATGCTCGACCTGGAAATCGGCATGAATGATCGGCTGACCAAGCCGTTCCAGTGGGATGACAGCCGCCGGATGGACCGTGGCAAGGTGATGACCGCGGCGGACCTTGAATCCGGGAAGCTATTCGGGCGTTACCTCGATGTCGACGGCGACGGGATCACCTATCGCACGCTGCCAGGGACGCATCCCACCAAAGGCGCCTTCTTCACACGCGGCACCTCGAAAAACCGCATGGCCCGCTATTCCGAAGCGGGTGAGGATTATGAAGAAAATATGGAGCGCCTGCTGAAGAAACATCGCACGGCGCGCGGTCTAGTACCGCCGGCGATTGAACGCAAGGCGGCGGCGCCGACGCGGTTCGGCGCGATCTACTATGGGTCCACCAGCCCGGCGATGGCGGAGGCGGACATAACGCTCGCCGAGACGGGTATCCACGTCGATCTGCTGCGCGTGCGCGGGTTCCCGTTCGGCGACGAGGTTTCGGCGTTTATCGCGGCACACGAGCATGTGTTCGTCGTCGAGCAGAACCGCGACGGCCAGCTTCGCTCATTGCTGGTGAACGAACTGGAAGTCGATCCGAAGCGGCTGGGCAAGCTGGTGCATTACGACGGCACACCGATCAGCGCCGGTTTCATTGCCGATGCTATCGCGGATCGTATCGAACAGGCGGTGTCATGACCTTTCTTGCCAAACCGAAGCTGCATCACCCGGAACTGCAGAAGAACAGTCTTGGCTACACAAGGCGGGATTACGAGGGAACCATATCGACTTTGTGTGCCGGATGCGGGCACGACTCGATCAGCGCGGCGATCGTCTGGGCGTGCTTTGAGCTTGAGCTGCCGCCGCACCGGATCGCCAAGCTGTCCGGGATTGGCTGCTCTTCGAAAACGCCGACCTATTTTCTTGGGGCATCGCACGGGTTCAACTCGGTGCATGGGCGCATGCCATCGGTGCTGACCGGGGCTAATCTGGCAAATCGCGACCTGATTTATCTGGGGGTTTCCGGCGACGGCGACAGCGCCTCGATCGGTCTGGGGCAGTTCGCCCATGCGATGCGGCGTGGCATCAACATGGTCTATATCGTTGAGAACAACGGCGTCTATGGGCTGACCAAGGGTCAGTTCTCGGCGACCTCGGACAAGGGCGCGAAGTCGAAGCGTGGCGTGGTCAACAGTGACGAGGCGATCGATCTTGTCGCGATGGCGTTACAACTTGGCGCGACGTTCGTGGCGCGCAGTTTCTCCGGCGACAAGGCGCAGCTCGTGCCGCTGATCGAGGCCGCATTGAAGCACGAGGGCGCCGCGTTCATCGACTGCATCTCGCCGTGCGTGGCATTCAACAACCACGAAGGGTCAACCAAGAGCTTTGACTATGTCCGTGAGCACAATGCGGCTGTGAACTATCTGGACGTGATGACCGGGCGGGCCGAGATCACGGTTGATTACGCACCGGGTTCGGTTGAGATGGTGACACAGCACGACGGCTCGACATTGCCGCTGCGAAAACTTGACACGGAGTACGACGTCCACGACCGGATAGCGGCGATGACCTATATGCAGGAGCGGCATGCGGCGGGCGAAGTGGTTACAGGTTTGCTCTACGTCGATCCTAATCCCCGCGACTTGCATGTGCATCTGAAGACCTCGGACACGCCGCTGAATGCGCTGCAGGAGGACCGTCTGGTCCCGGGGTCGGCGGCGCTGGCGAAGATCAACGCGGGGCTTCGGTAGACGGGGCTTTCGCCTGCCCTGGGCCGCTCGGGGCTGCCGGGACGCCTCCATGGACTCGCACTGCCAGTTGCTGCGTTCATGCGAGCGGTGACCGCGACAACGAGACCCAACGGGAGAGAACTGGTTCATGGCCTCAAACGTGGCACCCGCTGTAGAGATGATCGAAACGCAAACCATGCGTCGGGTCGGGCGCCGCTTGATCCCGCTGCTGATGATCTGCTACTTCGCGGCCTACCTGGACCGCGTGAACGTTGGCTTCGCCAGCCTGACCATGAACAAGGCGCTGGGCCTGTCGGCGGCAATCTTCGGAATCGGCAGCGGGATCTTCTTCCTCGGCTACTTCCTGTTTGAGATTCCCAGCAACCTGATCCTGTCGAAGGTTGGCGCACGGCGCTGGATTGCGCGGATACTGATCACGTGGGGCCTTATCTCCGGCGCGACGGCTTTTGTCACCGGCACGTGGTCGTTCCTGGGCATCCGTTTTCTTCTAGGCTTGGCCGAAGCCGGCTTCTATCCCGGCATCATCCTGTACCTGACCTGGTGGTTCCCCGCCAGCTACCGGTCGCGGATCATCGGCATCTTCATGACCGCGATCCCGATCTCGATTGTCAGCGGCTCGTTGATTTCCAGCCAGATCCTGCGTCTGGGCGACTGGGGCGGCCTGGCGAGCTGGCAATGGCTGTTCGTTCTGGAGGCGATCCCAGCGATCATTCTTGGGCTGGTCGTGATGGTCTACCTGACCGACTCGCCGGAGCAAGCCACGTGGCTGGAACCGGCGCAACGGGAGTGGCTGTCGCGCCGGCTGGCCGACGAGCGCGACGCGAAGGAGGCCCGCCGCAACTACTCATTGGCCGAGACGATGCGCCACCCGCGGGTCTGGCTGCTCACACTGGTGTATTTCGGCCAGAACGTGTCGGGTTACGGACTGGTGATCTTCCTGCCGCAGATCGTCAGCCGCTTCGGAGTTGGCGTGGGTTGGAACGGCTTGATCAGCGCCTTGCCGTTCGCCGCGGCCGCGGTTGCGATGGTCTGGTGGGGCGCCCGTGCTGATCGGGCCGGCGAGCACCGCCTGCATACCGCCGCGGCCTGCTTTCTGAACTTTGCCGGCCTCGCCATCTGCATCGTCCTGCAGAATCCGATCCCGATGATGGTCGCGATCATCCTAAGTCAGATGGGCCAGTCCGCGATTGCGCCGACATTCTGGGCGCTGCCGACCGCGATGTTGTCGGGGACGGCCGCGGCGGGCGGCATCGCCATGATCAACGCGGTAGGGAACCTCGGCGGCTTCCTGGGGCCCTTTATGATGGGTGCCATCAAGGATGCGACCGGCAGTTTTGAAATCGGCTTGCTCAGCATCGCCATGGGCACGCTCGTCGCGACCGGCGTGCTTCTGTTCATGGGTCCGGAAAAGCACGCGCAGGCCGAGGAGGCCAGCCGCGCGCCTGCCGAGTAGCCGGACCCAGGCCAGCCCCACTGACG
>DASYBP010000682.1:0-2215 GCA_036500715.1 Rhodopila sp. | reverse complement strand
GCCCGAAGCCGCACCCACACTAGATGGCTTCAGGGGGAACGCCAAGGGAGCGGAAGTAGTCCCGTCGAAAGCAAAAGAAAGCAGCTTAAGCCGGTTGGAGCATGATTTTTCGGAAAACCGGTTCCCACTTTCCTGATCATGCTCAGACACCCGGCGCGGTTCCGGGTTGCGCGCCCCGTCGGCGGGTGGAACTGAGGGCAAAGCTGATGGTGACGGCGGCGAGAACCGCCGCCAGGCCGAACCAGGTCAGCGCGTATTGCAGGTGATTGTCCGGCAGGCTGACCACGAGCTTGCCCGGCTGCGGCAGGCCGCCCGGGGGCGCTGGCGCCTCCTGCTCGACATAGAACGGCGCGACCGGCCCAAAACCCTTGGCCGCCGCCATGGCGGCGGGGTCGCGGCTGAACCACAGATTGTGGCTGGGATCGTCGGCGGGCGTGAACCAGTGCCGCGGATCGGGCCAACGCATCGCGCCGACGATATGCAACGGCCCGGACACGTCGCCCGCCAGCCGCAAACGCGGGTCCTGCCGGCCCTCCGGCACGAAGCCGCGATTGACCATCACCACGCCGCCGTCGGCGAGCCGGGCCGGCGCGAAGACCCAGTAGCCGGGACCGTCGACGTCGGGACGGAATGCCGTCGCGGAGGCATAGACCAGCGCTTCGCGGCCGGGTTCGAATGCGGCGTCGAATTCGACGCGGCGGTATTCGTCCTCCGCCGCATCGAGACCGGGCCATGATTTTGGCGTCGGCAGGGCCTGTGGCGGCTTCGCCAGCCGCTCGGTCAGAGACGCGATCAGGCCTTCCTTCCAAGCTTTGCGCTGGAGCTGCCAGACGCCCAACCCGATCAGGATGCAAAACACGACAAAGGCCGGCGGCAGGATACCAACCCATGAACGGCGGCGCGGGCCAGCGCCGCCACCGCCAGGTCCGATGGGCGCTCTCATGCGCGGTCGCCGCCAAAACGGCTTTCCGCAGCCTTGTGATGATATTGCAGCGCGATCATCAATCCCTTCAGCGGCCGCAGCGGTCCGAGCGTAAGCAGAAAGATCAGCGGCAGCCACAACGCCGCGTGCACCCAATAGGGCGGATGATAGAGCGCCTCGGTGACGAGCGCCGCGCCGACCACGATCGCGCCGGCCAGAAACATGATGAACACGGCCGGACCGTCGCCGGAATCGGCAAAACCGTAATCGAGCCCGCAGACGTCGCAGCGCGGGCGCAAAGTCAGAAATCCCTGGAACAGCTTGCCGTGCCCGCAGCGCGGACAGGCGCAGCTCAAACCGGCCCGCATCGCGCCGGAAAACGTCCCGATCGTCTTGTCGGTCATGTCGCACCGGATTTGGCGCATATGTAGAGAGCGCTGCGTCCCCGCGAAAGCAGGCCCGCAGCGCTTATTTAATCCGAGTTTAGCGGAAACGAACGCAGACGCCCGTCACGCTCAGCCGCCGGCGATCGGCGGTCCTTGGCCCCACACATAGATGCAGGCAAACAGGAACAGCCACACCACGTCGACGAAATGCCAGTACCAGGCGGCAAACTCGAAGCCCAAATGCTGGGTCGGCGTGAACTGGCCGGCCAGCGCGCGGAACAGGCAGACGATCAGAAAGATCGAGCCGATGATCACATGGGCGCCGTGAAAGCCGGTCGCCATGAAGAAAGTCGCGCCGTAGAGATTGCCGGAATAGTGAAACGCCGCGTGCATGTATTCCCACGCCTGCACGCAGGTGAAGGTCATGCCGAGCGCAATGGTGATCACGAGGCCCCAGATCAGACCCTTGCGGTCGTTTTCCAAAAGCGCGTGATGCGCCCAGGTCACGGTGGTGCCGGAGGTGAGCAGGATCAGCGTATTGAGCAGCGGGAAATGCCAGGGATCGAAGGTGATGACGCCCTTGGGCGGCCATACGCCGCTGGTATAGGCGATGCGCGCGTAATCCTGGAACTGGTCCGGAAACAGCGCGGTGTTGAAATAGGCCCAGAACCAGGCGACGAAGAACATCACCTCCGACGCGATGAAGAGAATCATGCCGTAGCGGTGCGATATCTGCACCACCCGGGTGTGATCGTGTTCCACCTCGGCTTCGTAAATCACGTCGCGCCACCAGCCGATCATCGTGTAGGCGACGCCGATGACGCCGATCCCGAAAATCAGCGGCGCAAAGACGACGATGTGGTGCATCCATAGGATCAGCCCGAAAGCGGTGACGAAGGCCGAGAGT
>DASYBP010000681.1:0-2151 GCA_036500715.1 Rhodopila sp. | reverse complement strand
CCCCTACCCAATATGTCGAAAGCAGGGGCATCCGCTTTGCCTACCGCCGCTTCGGCAAGGCTGGCGGCGCGCCGCTGGTGCTGTTCATGCACTTCACCGGCACCATGGACCACTGGGACCCGGCGGTGACCGACGGGCTGGCCAAGGACCGCGAAGTGATCCTGTTCGATAACGCCGGCATATCCAGCAGCTCCGGCGAAGTCCCCACCACCATCGAAGGCATGGCCGCGGATGCGGCCGCCTTCATCAAGGCCTTGGGGCTGACGCAGGTGGATCTTCTGGGCTTCTCCATCGGCGGTACCGTGACGCAGGCGCTGACTCTGGCCGAGCCGCAGCTGGTGCGCCGCCTGGTGCTGGTCGGCACCGGCCCGCGCAGCGGCGAGGGCATGGCCACGCTGACGCCTGAGGCGCAGGCGATCTTCGGTAAACGCTATGCCAGTCCGGACGAGCTGTGGCAGCACGTGCACTTCGACGCCACGGAAACCAGCCAGGCAGCCGGCGCCGCGTTCCTCACGCGCTTCCGCCTGCGCCTCGAGAACCGCGACCCGGAGGTGAATGGGAAGGTCGCACCGGCACAGGTCGCGGCGCTGTCCAAGTGGGGCGCGCCGCGCGAGAAGCCCTACGAGTATCTCAACGCGATCCGGCAGCCGACGCTGGTGATCAACGGCGACCACGACGTGATCATTTACACGATCAACTCGTATATTCTGCAGCAGTACATTCCCAACGCGCAGCTGATCCTCTATCCGGATGCCAGCCACGGCTCGCTGTACCAATATCCGGAGCGTTTCGTCCGGCACGTTTCCATGTTCTTGTCCGAGTAGGGCGATTCAGCACATTCCTCCTAAATCCATTCAAGAGAGACATCATGAGCAACCTTTCGGGAAAAACCGCCCTCGTTACCGGCGCTTCGCGCGGCATCGGCCGCGCCGGCGCCTTAAGCTTGGCGAAGGCCGGTGCGCAGGTGCTGGTCCACTTCAGCAGCAGCGAGAAGGAAGCCGATGCCGTCGTCGCCGAAATTCGCAACGCCGGCGGCAAGGCTGATAAGGTCGGCGCCGACCTGCGTCAGGCAGACGGTCCGCACACTCTGGCCAAGCGGGTCCGCGCCATCGTCGGTGATCGGCTCGACATCCTGGTCGCCAACGCGGGCGTCTCGAAGTCGGCGAGTATCGAGGACACCAAGATCGAGGATTTCGACAATCTCTTTGCGGTCAACGTCCGGGCGCCGTTTTTCCTGGTGCAGCAGCTGCTGCCGGCGTTGTGCAAGGGCAGCAATGTCATATTCACCTCCTCGCTTGCTGCCCGCGCGACCGTCGGCACCCTATCCGCCTACGCCGCAACCAAAGGCGCGATCGACACGCTGGTGAAACATTTTGCGGCCGAACTGGGCCCGCGCGGCATCCGTGTCAATGCGGTTGCCCCAGGCGTGGTGGAGACCGACATGTCGAACTTCACCAAGACCGAGGCCGGCCGCGAAGTCGCGCTTGGCATGCAGGCGCTGAAGCGCCTGGCCCAGCCTGACGACATCGGCCCGGTCGTGGCTTTTCTCGCCTCCGACGATGCACGCTGGATCACCGGCGACACCGTCCACGTCGACGGCGGCTCCAAGCTCTGAGGCCGCGCAGCCGGCACGCATCCCAGATGAAATTTTCAGGAGTAGAAATGAACAGCAAGCCAATCAAGATTCCGGGGCCGGATCATCCAATCACGATCACGCCGATGAAAGGCCGGGTCACGGTCACCGTGAACGGCAAGCGGGTGGCCGATACCCGCGAGGCCCTGACGCTGGAGGAAGCAGCCTACCCGCCGGTGCTATATGTTCCGCGCAAGGACGCCGACATGGGACAACTGCAACGAACTTCGCACCAGACCTATTGCCCCTATAAGGGCGAGTGCTCCTACTACAGCGTGCCCGCCGGCGGGAAACGATCAGTCAATGCAGTCTGGACCTACGAAGCCCCCTATGCCGCCGTATCGGAAATCAGGGAGCACTTGGCGTTTTATCCGGACCGGGTCGACGCCATTGAGGTCGGCGTGGCGCTCAACAAATAATCCTGATTTAACCCGCCACGACTTCCACTGTCAGATGCCGCTCGCTATTGAGAGAGTTGGCGACCAGGCAACTGGTTTCCGCCTTTTCCAGCAACTTTT
>DASYBP010000680.1:0-6167 GCA_036500715.1 Rhodopila sp. | reverse complement strand
CCCCTGCCAAGCCCCCACTCGGGCCTTTGATCCAGACCTGATCCGACGCATCCGTCGTCGCGCGGCCCTGCTTACGCCGGCCGAAATGGCAAGCGCCGACCAGCAGGCGGCGCGGCACGGTCACCCCGGCCCCGAACTGATGGAGGCCGCCGGCCGCGCCGTCGCGCGCGCGATCCAGCGCCAGCTCGACCGCTGCCGCGTGTTGGTGCTGGCTGGACCCGGCAACAACGGCGGCGACGGCTATATTGCCGCCCGGCTGCTGGCCCAGGAAGGCTGGCCGGTGCGCCTGGCCCGGCTCGACCCGCCGCGACCGGGGTCCGACGCCGCCGGTGCCGCCAGGCTTTGGCAGGGCCCGAACGTGGCGTTCACACCGGAGGAGGTGCGCCGTTCAGACCTGGTGGTCGACGCGGTGTTCGGCGCCGGCCTGACCCGGCCGGTGGACGGCCTGGCTGCCGAGACGCTGAAAGCGGCCTCGCGGATCGTCGCCGTTGACGTTCCTTCCGGTCTGGACGGCGCCACTGGCCTGCCCCTCGGATATGCCCCCGCCGCGGAACTGACCGTGACGTTTTTTCGTCTGAAACCCGGTCATCTGCTGCTGCCCGGCCGTGAACTGTGCGGGCGCCTCGAACTGGCCGACATCGGCATTCCCGATGGTGTCCTGAACGGGATCGCGCCGCAAACCTTCGCCAATCTGCCGGAGCTGTGGCGGCTGCCGGCGCTGACCGCCGACGCGCATAAATACACCAGGGGACACGTCACTGTCGTGGGCGGCGCTGCCATGACCGGCGCCGCTCGGCTGGCGGCCGCGGCCGCACGGCGGGCGGGCGCCGGCATGGTCACGATCGCTGCCCGCGGCGCGGCCGAGATATACCGCTCCGGCGAGCCTGGGCTTCTCGTCAGCGAGGCGCCGATCGCCTCGCTGCTGCAGGACGAGCGGCGCCGCGTGTGGGTATGCGGCCCGGGACTGGGCCCGGACGATGCGCGCACCGTCCTCCCGGCCCTTGTCGCGGCCAACCGGATCGTCGTGGGCGATGCGGATGTGTTCTCGGCATTCACCGGCGACCCCGACGGGCTAAGCGGCACCACGGTGTTGACGCCACACGCCGGCGAATTCGCCCGTGTGTTCGGCGCGCCGCCGGACAGCAGGCTGTCTGCCGCGCGGCAGGCCGCGGCGAGAACCGGCGCGGTCTTGTTGCTGAAGGGCGCCGACACAATCATCGCCGCGCCGGATGGCCGAACCGCCATCAACATCGCGGCACCACCCTGGCTGGCGACGGCGGGTGCGGGCGACGTGCTCGCCGGGATCATCGGCGGGCTGCTCGCTCAAGGCATGCCCGCCTGGGAGGCCGCCGCCGCCGGTGCTTATCTGCACGGCAGTGCCGCCGCGCTCGCCGGCCCCGGACTCGTGGTCGAAGACCTCCTGCCGGCACTTTTTCGTATACTTCCCACGAAAAACTGACACGATACTTTTTCGCCACACCATCTATGCTTCGAATCATCGTCGTCGAATGAGGCCTGCATGAGCGAAGCTGTCTCCACCGGGCTGCTGGATCGGGCGATCCGGCGGATTACTGGCGTATGGCGCGAAATGGCATCGAGCGTTGCAGGCGAGGGCGACGAAACGCTCGAAGCCCAGATGCAGGCATGCCTGGCCGGGCGCGGCGGTGAGGTCAGTGCCCGCAACCGCGCCGCCAAGCTGGCGCAGACCTATCTCGCACAGGACGAGGCTGGGCGAACCGAATTCCTGCGCACGTTAGCCGGCTTCGATTCCGATCCAGATGCGGTCGCCGACGCCTATTCGAAGGTCCAGGCTGCCACTGACGTGGCGGAACGGGCCACCGCCAAGGCGGCACTGCGCCGCGCGCTGGAGCCGCCTCGGCTCAAGCTGCTGACGCAGTTCACGTCGATCCCCGACGGCCGAAAATTCCTCGTGGATCTGCGCGGGTCGCTGCTGAAGGTCCGCGGATCCGACAAGTTCCTCACCGCCCTTGACGCCGATCTGCGCGGTCTGCTCGCGGCATGGTTCGACATCGGCTTCCTGGAACTGCAGCGCATCGACTGGAACAGCCCCGCCGCGCTGCTAGAGAAATTGGTCGACTACGAGGCCGTACATGCCATCCGGTCCTGGCGCGACCTGAAGAACCGGCTGGATTCCGATCGGCGTTGCTACGCCTTCTTTCACCCGCGCATGCCGGGGGAGCCGCTGATCTTTGTCGAGGTCGCACTGGTGAAGGGCCTTGCCGGCAGTGTCCAGGACCTGTTGGACGAGAAAGCCCCGGTCCAGGATCCGGCTTCTGCGGACACGGCGATCTTCTACTCGATCAGCAATTGCCAGGCTGGTTTGGCCGGGATCAGTTTCGGCAACTTCCTGATCAAGCGTGTGGTGGAGGAATTGTCAGGCGAATTTCGCAATCTCAAAACCTTTGCCACGCTGTCGCCCATCCCAGGGTTCCGTCGGTGGCTTGATCCCATGCTGGCAAAGGAGGAGGCAGGACTGCTCAGCGATGATGAGGCGTCCAGTCTGGCCGCGGCCTTCCCGGCTGCAACCGGAGGCGCCGCGCTGGCGGGCATCCTGAGCAAGCGCCACTGGTGGCGGGATGCCGGGTGGCGAAAGGCAGCAGAACCGGTACTGACCCGGCTGGCAGCGCGCTATCTGATGACGGAAGGGACTGGAAAGCGCGCCAAGGATTCGGTCGCTCACTTCCATCTTTCCAACGGCGCTCGGATCGAGCGGCTGAGCATGGCCGGCGACACATCAGACAAGGGCGCCAAGGAAAGCGCCACCCTGATGGTCAATTATCTCTATGACCCGGCGAAGATCGAGGATTGGCACGAGGACTACGCCGGCGAGGGCAAGCGCAACGCCTCCACCGCCGTCAGGAAGTTGGCGCGGGGCTGGAGTTAATATTTGTATCGTACTCGAGTGGACGCCAGGCTGGATTGTTGGGTCAACGGCCAGTCAGAATTGAGCGTCCAATCAAACAACGCGGGAAGGTATCCTCATGGACACCTCCCCGGCTTCGCAGATACGCCACGCCGTGGCGAGCGCGCTCAGGAATTCCACATCAGTCCGGATCGGCGCAACGCCTCCCGCAATGCTACGAGTGGATCGGCGGCGCTGGGGTAACCGGACTGCACATGCGGCGGGAAGAAACCCAGTGATTGGGGCGCGAGCGTGCCGGTGGTTTGCGCCGGCCCCGCGCGACTGGGGCGTTGCGCCACAGCGCCTCCGCATCTACCCGAGCGGCAAGGCCCCGGCCATCCAGTCCAACGGAACCATCCCGCGACGGTGGTGAAAGCGCCTGTAGCAGCTGACGGAATACCGCGACCGCCTCCGGGCCTAGCGGCAGCCCGTTCGCCGCGGCAAGAGGTTGCGCGGGCTGTACATCGAGGGCCAGAGCCCGAGCGACGTTGGGAAGACCGGCACCGGTTCGGTTGGGGTCACCGAACGAAATCGGTGTTGCTGATGGTTTGATGATGGTGAACAACTGCTCTACTCGGCGGGCGTCGCGCGCCTGATACGGGCCTTGGAAGTCCGGATGATGCGCCAGGATCAACGCGGCCATTCCGGTAACGTGCGGCGCAGCCATGGACGTTCCGTCCCACGCACCAAAACCGTCGGATGGCAGCGCGGAGATGATCGCAACACCGGGCGCACAAACATCGACCTCGGGGCCGAAGCAGCTGAACTTCGCCGGGAAGTAACCGTCTGCGCTCGCGAACCCGTCGACCGCTTGCGTCCCATGAAAGCTGGCCGGCGGAAATTCTCCCCATTTTCCGATCGCCGACACCGCGAGCACATGGGGCGTCGAAGCGGGGAACTGAACGGGGCCGCCCGAATTGCCGGCAGCGACGATACAAGCCGTGCCCATTTGCTTGGCCTTGATCAGGCGCTCTTCGACGATCTGCGATGGCTCTCCGCCACCGAGGCTGAGATTTGCGACGTCGATCCCGGTCTCGATACAGTAGTCCAGCGCCTGCTGTTCGCACCGATCGGACCGCCGGCGATGATGCACGCGCAATGGGAGCCATGACCGATTGTGTCGTTGGTCCAGGCATTCGGATCATTTGAAACGACACTGAGACCGGGTCCGGCGTGATGCAGATTGCGGTGGGTAGGTTGCGCCGCACCGGAGTCGATGACAGCCACTTTGATGCCAGCGCCGTTGAAGGAAGTTGGCGCCCTATCGAGCCCCATCGCGCGTTGGCCCCACCCCAGAAGTTGATGCCCGGGAAACTCGCGGAAGAAATCCGTCAGCGACTGAACAGTGACGCTGCTGATGCCGCCCGGCCGAATCACCGGACTTGCGAGCCAAAGCCCCCAATGATCGATCCGGGGCTTGACATAGAGGGCCCGAATTGTGTCCGGGGTGTCGCCGCGGAGCGTCAAGGTCGCGCGTCCGTCGGTGTCAGTTACCCCCTGGGTGGGCCAGACGCTGCCGAACACATATACTTCGGCCTCGGCCAGGGGACCTGACTCGCTTTTGACCTCGATCGTAGTTTCGAAGTCGTCGCCGAGCGGCACGATAATCCCGGGATTGCTCAGACGGGGTAACGGGACCTCGAGACCGAGGGTCAGCGGTGAGTCTCGCTCTACCAGCAATCGGGCGCCCGCCTGTCTTTGCAATTGTCTCGCTTTGTCATAATGCATGCGGGCCAGGAGGACCGAACCGGTGTTGGTCCCGTCGACGCTTTGCAGACCCAGAAGCCGCGGCGGCTCAATGCTGCCAAGCACCTCGATGTCCGGAGAATCCTTAAGCTGTTGGGCCACGAAATCCGCGGAGAAGGTTTGCAGGCCGGGGGCCTGTCGCGGAGCCACCATAAACGTTGGGCGACGGCTCTCAATGGCCTGTGACTCGGCACTCGGCCCGCGATCCCGACGTAGTGCAGTGTCGCCCTGGGCGTTTGGCGGCACATCCGACGCCGCTGGGCGAGGTGCGTCGGAAATGTTCGACGCTTGCGCTTCCACTGCGCCGATCTCGGTGGGATCACGTGATCCCATATCGGGTTTCTTTGGCTGCTGTGCCATGGACTGATCCTTTCCGTGGATGTCGGACCTTATTCACTGCTATGCGCTGCGGAATGATCCATTGCTACACAGGAGGAATGAGATCCGCGTTGTGTTCAATAACAAGGCGGTTTCCAAACTGGGTCCGCAGTTGCGACGCTCGGTCATGCGACATCGAAAGGATAACGACATCCTGGGCTACGCGCTGGACTTGCCGGACCGTAGGATCGCCCGCGATGTGGTTAAGTAATGCCCCCGTGGCGACGTCGTTGCCTTTTACTAACCATTGCCCTGATCGGGTGGCATCGTGCGTCGGACACATGCGCACTGTCCTTTCTACACTCGTTACCGCCCGGCTTCTCGCGAGATCGGACCGGCCATGAAATGGAAGCAGCGGCCGGGATCGCCGGCCGCTGGACCCAGTCAACTGCTCAATTCATTGGGCCTGGGGGCCGCTGCAGCAAGGCCTGGATCACCGGCGACACCTGGCGCAAAATTCCCATTGCGTGGTCAGGCGTCAGCCGCATGAAATTTCCTAGTCCAGGAATGCCTGCCTGCTGCGGCTGGACCGCGCTCTTGCCGGCTATTCCGGCGACGCCGCCGGCGGCCTGCGCAACTCCCGAGGCGACCTCGCCCGCGTTCTTCGCGATGTCCGTGATCTTGTTCCATACCTTCCAGAAATTCTGCAGTTCAACTTCACTAACGAGTGCGGCGTTTGGTCCGGCCTGGAACAAGCCCAGCCCGTGTCCGTCATTATAACCGGTTTGCACACCCGGGGCGACGGTTCCGGCGATCTTCTTGAACGTGTCCCAGAAGCCCTGCATTTCGATATCCGACACCGCGTTCGCCTGCGGCGTTGCGTTTGGTCCGGCCTGGAACAAGCCGAGCCCGTGTCCGACGTTGTAGCCGGTTTGCACACCCTGGGCAACGGTTCCGGCGATCTTCTTGAACGTGTTCCAGAAGCCCTGCATTTCGATATCCGACACCGCGTTCGCCTGCGCCGCTGCGTTTGGTCCGGCCTGGAACAAGCCCAGCCCGTGTCCGACATTATAACCGGTTTGTACGCCCTGGGTGACGGTTCCGGCGATCTTCTTGAACGTGTCCCAAAAGCCCTGCATTTCGATATCCGACACCGCGTTCACCGCCGGTGGTGTCATAG
>DASYBP010000679.1:0-8777 GCA_036500715.1 Rhodopila sp. | reverse complement strand
AGGTTGTGCTCTACCCCTGAGCTACGCCCGCACTCCGATCAAGCCGCGCGTTCTAGGCGGGTTCCACCGCGAATGCAAGCGCCGTCCGCCGCGCCTTCCCCGACCCGCCGGCGGCCGGTATAGCAGTATCCAGAACCGCGGCGAGGAACCTGAACCATGCGCCAGATGACTCTGGTCGGCTTTTTGCAAGCGCAGAACTGCACCAATTTCGTCGGTTCATGGCGACACCCCGAGGCTCGCCAGGACTTCACCGGGGCCGAGTATTACCGCCGCATTGGCCACGCCTTGGAAGCTGGAAAATTCCATCTCGGCTTTTTCGACGATCGCTTAGCAATGCCGGACCTGTTCGGTGGCGATCACGCACACACCGTCGCGAACGGCATCCGCTGTGTAAAGATGGACCCCATCACAATCCTAACCGTCATGGGAATGGCGACCGAGCGCCTCGGCCTCGGTGCTACCTTTTCTACCACTTACTTTGAGCCGTTTCACGTAGCCCGTGTGTTCGCCACGTTGGATCTGCTGACCGAGGGACGCGCCGCCTGGAACATTGTCACCTCGATGAACGATGGGGAGGCGCTGAACATGGGCCAACCTTCTCACGCGGGGCACGACCGGCGCTACGACCGGGCCGACGAATTCATGGAAGTCGTAATGGGGCACTGGGATTCGTGGGAGGATGGCGCCATCGTCGCCGACCGGGAAACCGGCCTGTTCGCCCATCCCGACAAGGTCCATCGCTTGGACCACAAAGGCGAGTTTTTCCAGTCCCGCGGCCCATTCACCGTGCCGAGGTCGCCGCAGGGCCACCCAGTGCTGATCCAGGCCGGACAAAGCGGCCGCGGCCAACGATTCGCCGCTCGATGGGCGGAATGCGTTTTCGTCAACTACCACGCCATAACCCAGGCGCAGCGCGACTACGCCTCGTTCAAGGCCCAGGTCGAAGCTGCCGGCAGGGATCCGGAAAAGGTGTTTGTGTGCGCCGGCGTCTATACCGTCGTCGCTCCAACCCGAACCGAGGCGGAAGACCACGTGGCATTGATCGACTCCCTGCCCAAGGAGATCGACAGCCTGTCGTTGCTTTCCGAAGTGCTAAACTTCGACTTTTCGAAGCAGCCGATTGACGAGCCGTTCACACGGGAGGCGATCGACAGTTGGACCGGCGTTCAGGGAATGCGCGACCGAATCCGCCGCGAACTTGGCGACCGGCAGCCCACGCCCCGCGATTTCATCAATATCACGCGCCGCGGCACGTTCCACGACCACCCACGTTTTGTCGGCAGTCCAAGGGATGTAGCGGACGGTATGGAGGAATGGTTCACGACGCGAGCCTGCGATGGGTTCGTGGTCGCGGCGTCCCACGTTCCGGGTGCCTACGAGGATTTCTCGCGCCTAGTCGTACCTGAACTGCAACGTCGTGGTCTGTTCCACACCGACTACGCGGGCGCGACGTTGCGGCAGAATCTTGGCCTCGACCGGCCCCAGGCCGGGTCCTGGCGCGGGCACCGCGTCGCCTAGCATCGCGGGGCGCCGCGGCTCGTAATATTGCTTGACCGGCCAACCAGTCGGTCGGCCCACCCCTCCTTCGCGCTCGCGTTTCCGTCTGCTAATCTCCAGTTTCAACCAACGGTTCGGTCCATACCGTCGGCGCGCAAACCCTGCGGCGCGGTGGGACGGGAAAGGAGAGGGACGATGAAACTTTATTTTGCACCAGGCGCCTGCTCGATCGGGATTCACGTGCTGCTTGAGGAAATCGGCAAGCCCTACGAAACCGAACGTGTCAATCTGCAGCAAGGCGAGCAGTACAAACCGCCCTTCACCGCGGTGAACCCGAAGTCGAAGGTGCCGACGCTGACGCGCGACGATGGGTCGGTTCTAACCGAGTTTCCCGCGATCGCCTACTGGCTGGCAAAGACCAACCCCTATGCGAACCTGCTGCCCGACGACATCGACCAGCAGACGCGCGCGTTGGAGTTGATGGACTACGCCGTCGCCACAATTCACATGCAAGGATTCGCGCGCCAGCTCCGCCCGGCCAACTTCACGCCCAGCGCGGCCGACGAGGAGGCGGTAAAGACGCGCGGTAAGGAAATCGCCGAAAAGGGCTTTGGACTAATGGACAAGGCGCTCCAGGGCAACGACTACGCCGCCGGCAAGTTCTCTATCGCCGACCCCGCCGTCTTCTATGTCGAGTTCTGGTCGAAGCGGCTCGGCTTGCCTTTGCCGAACAACTGCGCGGCCCATCTGGATCGAATGCTGGCCCGCCCTGCGGTTCAGCGCGTGATGCAACAGGAAGGTCTGACCTGATCGATGCCGGCGCCCCCGGCGGACAAGCTCAACCCCGTCGCGTTCTGGTTCCTCCGCCATGGCGAAACGGATTGGAACGCGCAAAATCTGTCCCAGGGGGCCGTCGATATTCCGCTCAACGAGACCGGGCTCGCGCAGGCTCGGTCTGCCTCCTTGCTGCTGAGGGCGCGAGGCATTCGCGCGATTATTTCTTCACCGTTATCGCGTGCCAAGGTCACCGCCGACATCGCGGCGACGGTGTTGGGTCTGCCGGTACAGATCGATGACGGGCTGAAGGAGGTCGCGTTCGGCGTGCAGGAAGGCAAGCCGATGTCAGAGTGGTTTCAGCCCTGGGTGGATGGGTTGCTGACGCCGGAGGGGGCGGAAAGCTTCTCGGCCCTGACCAGGCGGGCGGTCGCTGCCATTAACCGCTGTACCGCCCGTCCGCCGGTCGTGCTAGTGGTGGCGCACGGAGCGTTGTTCCGGGCGCTGCGCGGCGCGATGGGTCACGAGCCAAATGTGCGGACCCGGAACGCGGTACCGGTTTGGTGTGAGCCTCCGCCGGACGGGACGAACGTCTGGGGACTGACCTACGCGGACTAAGCGTCGCTCGCTAGATGTCACTTGAGTAACAGCAAGGCATCATCCGCCCGGTGTCGGATTGCCAGACCGATTTGCTCGCTAAGTTTGGTCAAAAGTTTCTCGCTCGGCAAAGAGGCGGCCTCATTTCGCTCAAATTCCTGCCTAAGCTGTACCGAGATCGTCTTGGCGCCTGCCGCGACCAGGTTTGCGATCTTGCTGTCCGAAATAAGTAACCCGCGCAGGAACCCCGGGATGTGGACCCCCTGCAGCAGCTTTTTTGCCGCGTCGACCCCAACGATCGCACCAACGACGCTGCCAATAAGCGCGGTCGCCCATCCGATCGGATGGGATCCAAGGAGGATATGGATTGCGATAAGGAGTTTCGCCGCAATGACCGAGGCGATCGCCCCGGCGACTGCCTGCACCACGCTGACGTCGCCGATCACGTCGGGTGCGCCAATCGTTCCGCCTGATGTGGCGATGATCGTTCGTCCGCGAAGCGACAGCGCCCGCTTCGGGATGCCGAACCGCTCGCAGAACGGATCGGTCAGCAGCTCAAGCCTGATTCGAATCGACTCGAGCCACTCTGCGACCACCGCGTTGATGGTCTGCTGCGCCTCGGGGCTCTGCGCCCAGGCGGTGCATTCCTGAGCAATCTGACTGCCCATGTCGTCGATCGTGGTGACGGCGTCGGGTTGATCGCGCCAGCGTCTGATCACGGATTGAACGGGACCTTCGGCAAGATCCCTCGCCACGGCAGCCGCCTGACGCTCTATCAGGTCGGGTAACGCCTCTGTAATGACGTTCCTGAAGGCCTCCCCCTGAAGCAGTTTGTCAATCTCCACGCGAAAGGATTTCGTCTTCAGCAGCAAGCGGCCGTACAAGGCCAAGCCCTTGGCGATGGCAAATTCCGGCTCCTGCGACATGGCAATCTTTGTCTGCGGAAACACCACCGCTACGGTGTCTCGCACAAATCTCATGCGTGCCGCGCCGCCGGTCAGGATGATTAGATCCGGGCTGAGGACCTGCTGATGCGCTTTGCCCAGACAGTCGGTCAGCGCCTGGCGCCAGTTCATCCCGTCCAGTAGCTCGTTGGGTTCCGCCAGCATCCGGTCCATCCCGTTGCGATCCAACTCGATATCAACCGTGATGCCACTGTCGATTCTAATGATATCCTCGATCACCGGATCTGGAACAACCTTTTCGGCATTGAAGTAACGCTCCTTGGCGATCCTGCACTTGTAGGCGAATTCGGTCTTCTTGCCCGGAAGTCGGTCGAGCGCCGCCGTCAGTTCACGCCGGCTGTTCGAGCGGGCGATCATGTAGTCCATGATCAGGCCATCAATGATGCCGGCGCCGAGGGACACATGACCAAAGTCGAGGGGCTGGGTGGTCAGTCCGAGCGCAGCGGTGAAGTCAGTCGTGGAGGAGCCGCAGTCGATGATGAGGACTTTTTGGGAAAGCTCATCCATAGACAGGTTCAGTTCACCGCTTTCCCGCGCATGGATAAAGGCCGCGCGGGATTCCGGCACGACATCGACCAGCGAAAGGCCCGATTGCAGCAGAAGCGACTGATAGGCTTCAACGACACGGTCATTCCAACCTGAGGGGTGACCGACGAAAACGTGGGTCCGGCCGATGTCATCGATCTGTTTGTCCGCTCGCAACGTGCTGAAGACGGCACTCACGAACATCTCGGTGGCCCGAGCAGCGCGGCTCGAGGTGCCATTTTCCGCAAATTCGGGACTTTTGAACCGCTCGTAGGATTCAACCATCTCGGCCGCGGTTCGGCCGGCGGCCTCGCCAAACAGAATACGGCCGTCCCGGTGGCGGCCGACAATAGTGGGTATCGTCCTTGCGCCGTTTACCGCGAGCGGGCGGGGCTCGTCCTGGGTGGCAAGCCGGGTGCTCGCCAATGCGCTCTCCCCATGACCCAGGTCGAAGCCGATGACCGTTACATTTTCAACAATGTCCGGGTTGAGCTGGGTCATAT
Source organism: Rhodopila sp. (assembly GCA_036500715.1). Lineage (GTDB taxonomy): Bacteria > Pseudomonadota > Alphaproteobacteria > Acetobacterales > Acetobacteraceae > Rhodopila. Next base: position 3,916 of record DASYBP010000679.1, on the reverse strand, counting down.
CGACCGGTTTCTCGCCAGTGCGGTTTTGGGTGGGTGCAAGCCGCGATCGGCGACCGTTCCTGTCCTGTCAGGCCGCGACGAAATGCCTAGCATAGCCAGATAGCACGCATTTCGAGTTTTGCATAAGCGCGGGACGAATAGTCTCATACTGGTTTTCACGCCGATCGTCCACGACCGTATCCAGCTTGAACATCGCCAGGTGCTTCTCTGCATCGGTGGCGAGACCGATACCTTCCGCTTCGAGTACCTGACCAATCGTGCGCGAGATCTTTTTGAACGCAAAGTCCCGGTCGCCGCTGAGCTTGGCCTCCAGAACATCCTGAAAGAACTCCAACGTGCTTTGCTTCAATCCCCCCGGTGGTGGTGTCTCGGTCCGTGGTAGGGCCGAATCAACGATATCGTCGGTGCGTCTGACGATGGACTCGATCGTCGATCTTATGTCGATGACCGTCGGCGCTTGTGGCCCCGCATCCGTCGCGCCGGTTCCGGGGACTTGCCGTGACCTGCTCTGCCAGGGGAAGACGCCATTCAGGATACTGATTTCGCCCCAATGAAAGTGCACGAACAGCACGAACACGGCCAGCACCGAGATGACACCAGGGATGCTGCCAACCCAGATGTTGAGTATCCCAACGCAAAGCATAACGATGGCCAGTACCGTCTCCCGGCTGTTCGCCGGCGCGGTGATCTCGGCACGATCTTTGGTTTGATATCGTTCTAATCTGCTCGCGACCGACACGCCGATCTGCAGCGACTGCAGCGCAAGATAAAGGCATCCGGCGGCCAGCTTTTTTTGGTTTGGGGAAACGTCCGCCGCTCGGGAATACCTCTCCTTGATATCCTCAGAATAGTCCTTGACCAGGTCGATCCAATCCACCGGACGGGCCGCTGGTGCTCTCAAATCCGGTACGGACGACTCGACGTCTCGCTGATAAAGACCGAGCAAACTTGTCATTGCATTCCACGCTGTATTTGCGACCGGAGGCTGGTAAACGCTAGCATGGCAGCGCATCCGCGGCTAGCGAACGGACTACAACCCCTGCCGAAGCCAAACTGCGGCCAAGGAAACTCTGAAGGCGCTCCGGGTTGGCGATTAGCCTTCGAAATTCCTTGGCATCCACCCCGGAACGAGCGCATTCTCAGGCTCTTCCCAGGCACCCGCCGCGGGAGAGTGCGGATGACGTCCGCCGCCGAAGGCGCAACCGACCCCCGGAAACGCTCAGGCACCCCGGACCGCGATGGGCAGGGATCTCTGGAAAGCCGGACCGCGCGCCAGCGCAGGCTCCGCACCGACGGAGTAAGGGGTCGCAATCCCCGAATCTCTCAGGTACCGTGACAGAGGGGGGTCGTACTGTCGGCATCCCGTCGGCAGTTGGCCCGCTTCACGGAGACGAGTGTGATCCAGAACGCGCTGCCAGACGATCCTACCGCTACGCCCCTGGCCCCCACCCAGCTGGCGACGACGCCGCTGGACTCCTGGCACCGACGCAATGGTGCCCGCATGGTGCCGTTTGCCGGTTATGCCATGCCGGTGCAGTACGACCTCACCGGCAAACTCGGCGCGCGCTGCAAGGGCGGCGTTCTCGCCGAACACCTTCATACACGCGCGCATGCGGGCCTGTTCGATGTGTCGCACATGGGCCAGGCGTTGCTCACCGGCAAAGGGGTGGCTGAGACGCTGGAGAAGCTCCTACCGGGGGAAATAAGCGGCCTGAAACCCGGCCGCCAACGCTACACGCTGCTCACCAACGAAGCAGGCGGCATCATCGACGACCTGATGGTCGCACGCCTGGAGCAGGACGTGCTGTTCCTGGTCGTTAACGCCAGCCGAAAGGACATCGATTTCACGCACCTGGCCGCCAATCTGCCGGGAACAATCACCGTTACACTTCTGGACAGCCACGCACTGCTCGCCTTGCAAGGTCCGCAAGCCGCCGCGGTTATGGCGCGGCTGTCGCCGGAAGCCGCCGCCCTGCCGTTCATGGCGATCGCGACGATTCCCCTGCAGGGGATCCCGTGCCTGATTTCCCGCTCAGGATACACCGGGGAGGATGGTTTCGAGATATCGCTTCCCGCCGACAACGCCGATACGCTTGCCGAGACGCTGATCCAGCATCCTGAAGTGGTCCCGATCGGCCTGGGCGCACGGGACTCGCTGCGACTCGAGGCCGGGTTGTGCCTGTACGGCAACGACCTTGATGAGCTGACCACCCCGATCGAGGCCGGCCTTGCCTGGGTCATCGGCAAGCGCCGCAAACTGGCGTGGGATTTCCCCGGTGGCCTGCCGATCCGCGACCAGCTTGACCGCGGGCCGATCCGCCGTCGCGTTGGCATCCGTCCTGACGGGCGGGCCCCGGCTCGGGCGCAGACAACGATCGTGGCCGACGACGGGACCGAGGCGGGAATCATCACCTCCGGCGGCTTCGGTCCGTCGGTGAACGGTCCGGTCGCCATGGGTTATGTGCGTAAGGATCTTGCTGCCGATGGAACACGCTTGAACCTGATCGTTCGCGGCAAGGCAATCGCGGCCAGCGTTGTGCCGCTGCCATTCATACCCCACCGATACAACCGCTGAAAGGAACGTCGATGGCGAACAAGAGTGCGGATAAGCGCTACACCAAGGACCACGAATGGGTCCTGCTCGACGGCGACATCGCAACGGTCGGCATCACAGACCACGCCCAGGAACAGCTCGGTGATCTGGTTCACGTCGAATTGCCGGAACTTGAACGGGCGGTCGCGGAAGGTGAGACCTGCGCCGTCGTCGAAAGCGTCAAGGCCGCCGCCGATGTCTTCGCCCCGCTGGCCGGCAAGGTCGTCGAGGTCAACGAAACGGTCGTCGAGGACCCCTCCATCGTGAACAGCGACGCCGAAGGCGAGGGCTGGTTCTTCCGTATCGAACTGGATGACGCCGACTCGTTCGAAGCACTGATGGACCAGGATGCCTACGACGAATTCCTGGAGACCCTGTAGGTATGGATGTCCCGAACGTGACAATTTGGGCGGAGCTGGCGGAACTCGAGGAAAATGACGGCTTCGTTCGCCGCCACATCGGCCCCTCCGAGACCGACCTGGCCGCTATGCTGCACACCATCGGGGCGGCCACGCTGGACGACGTCGCCGGCAAGACGGTTCCCGCCGCGATCCGCTTCAACGAGGCACTCGGTCTGCCGCCGCCGATCGATGAGGCCGCGGCGATCGCGGAATTGAGGGAATTGGCCGCGCGAAACGCGCCGACCAAAAGCCTGATCGGGATGGGTTACCACGGCACCGTCACACCGCCGGTCATTCTGCGGAATGTCTTGGAAAATCCCGGCTGGTACACGGCCTATACGCCGTATCAGGGCGAAATCGCCCAGGGCCGCCTGGAAGCCCTGCTGAATTTTCAGACCATGATTTCCGAGCTGACCGGGATGGAAATCGCCAACGCGTCGCTGCTGGACGAGGCCACTGCCGCGGCCGAGGCCATGGCTATGGCCCATGCCGTCGGCAAATCCAAATCGGACGTGCTGGCGGTGGCGACCGACCTGCATCCCCAGACGATCGCCGTGCTGAAGACCCGCGCCAAGCCAATCGGGATCAGGCTGGTGATGGTGGAACCCGGCGATCTGGCGGCCATCGACGCGGCCAATCCGTTTGCGCTGGTACTGCAGTATCCCGGCACCACCGGCGCGTTGCGCGACCTGTCTGAGGAAATCACGTGCGCACATGAGGCGGGGGCTTTGGCCGTTGTCGCCGCCGACCCGCTGGCACTGGCCCTGCTGACCCCGCCGGGCGAGATGGGTGCCGATATCGTCGTGGGATCGGCGCAGCGCTTCGGCGTGCCAATGGGCTTCGGCGGCCCCCACGCCGGGTTCTTCGCTACCAGGGACGCGTTCAAGCGCGCCATGCCTGGCCGACTGGTCGGTGTATCGCT
>DASYBP010000678.1:0-3572 GCA_036500715.1 Rhodopila sp. | reverse complement strand
AGCGAGCCTTGCGCGCCTGGGCCAGTTCCATTCCGGTTTTCTCCCCTTGGCCAGCGACCGGGTCGGGCCGCGGTACCGCTCAGGATAGGCCACCGGCCGGAGCGCGTCACGCCCACGCGGTCTCGTTGGATGACGCGACCGTGTTGAACTGCCACGAATTGATCACGATCTTTGCGGCTTACCGCCTTCAGCAGGCAGCAACATGGGATCGCGCCTCAAGCGGGAGCTTTCGATGTTGCGAGATCTATCCTGGCAAACGACGGATACTCTGATCAGAGCACAATTGGCGATGTTTCACGCGCTGGGTGACCAGATCGGTCTGACCCGAGATGACCGTCGGCGCGTTCTCAGGATGGACGATCCAACTTGGGCGGCCTGGGCGGAGCTCCTGTCGGACGGCCCGCTTCCCGCAGAACCGCCTCTACCAGAAATGTTGCGCCGCCTAGGGACCGCGGCGATCCACCTGTCAATCGAGGCCGAACGATTTTCCACACGGCGTTAACGATCTCGCGCACTTGGTTTGGGTTCCCACTCTCGCTGGGTCAGAAAGTCCTGCTATCGTCCACACCCCTCGGCGGGTAAGAAAGGCGTCTGAAGGAGGCGACGATGAGAGCGATCTTCGTGCAGATCAAATGTGAGATGGGGCAGGCCTATCGCGTGGCCAGGGAGGCCGCGGATTCGATCCAGGAGATGTCGGAACTGTTCTCGACATCCGGGCAATATGATCTGCTAGGGAAATTTTACCTGGATACGGACCACGATATTGGACTGTTCGTGACGGAAAAGATCCAGACGCTTCCAGGGGTCAAGGACACTTACACACTGATCGCGTTCAATGCATTTGGCGGCGGAACGGCGATCTGAGGCAGCGCGGCCGATTACCTCGGTCTAAGCGGTGCGCTGGCCGCGCAACCGCCATCCACAGGCCAGCAGGGCGATGCCGAAGAAAATCGCGTAAATTCCCAGCCACCAGGCCAGCACGACCGCACCGACCAATGGTGCGGCCGCTAGCAGCAGGCCCCATACGATCGACACGACCCCGCCGAGCGCCAGCCACCAACGTCCATGACTGACGTGCAAGCGAATTGCCGCCCACAGCATTAGCCCACCGGAGATCAATGCCCAGACCGCCATCAGCAACACGAAAGCCAGTACGGCAGCGGCCGGAATGAACAGCGCAACCAGGCCCATGAGGATGTTCAGCACTGCCTCCGCCAGCAACGCACCCCAGTGCCCGTGCGCGCTGACCGCTCGCACCGTCCCAACCAGCCCGATGGCGCCGTCGGCCACCAGATAGATGCCGAAAAGCAAAGCCAGCGACAGCAAGACCGCCCCCGGCGCGGCCAGCGCGATGATGCCGAACAACACCGCGATCACCCCGCGCAAAACAATCGTCCACCAATGTTGTGCCAGGATGGCATTCATGGCTTCCCGATCCGGCGATCGGTCTAACGGTCCCATCCCGACCGGTGAGTCGCTCGGCATGCTGCTCCCTTCCGCTCGATGTTTCTGAACAACGCGACCTGCGCCGCGGCACTCTATGCGAAAAAAGCCGCGTGTCGATGTGGTCCCTGATCTGGCCAGCCGCCAAGGAAGCCACCCGGAAGCTTAAATCGGAATTTCCGACATAGCTCCGCCGCCGGATGGCATCGCTGGGGCATTGAGGATAAAGCTTCCTGGTGGAAGTGATAAGGGGAGGCAGATGGGTGCGGTCACCCGGGTCGGGGTCACGGTGACTTTCCTGCGGATGGACCAGGCGCCGACGACAGCGGGTCCAGGCCTCCCCGCGGGGTTTCAGATCGTCCGGGCCCAAGCGCCGACAGTGCCATTTTACCGCTATCTCTATAACACGGTGGGTGCCGACTACCTGTGGTGGCTTCGTCGGACAACCCCGGACCACGAGCTGGCCGCGTTGCTGCGCGACGCGGCGGTCGCCATTTACACGCTCTATTCCAAGGGCGAACCCGCGGGATTTTCTGAACTCGACGCCCGAACCTGGCCGGACGTGAACCTGAGCTATTTCGGCTTAATGCCGAATGTGATCGGTCAGGGCACCGGCTTCGCCTTCCTCCGCGCCGCGGTCGATGAGGTCTGGCGCCACGGGGCGAAAGGGATGACGGTCAACACCTGTACTGCCGACCATCCCAGGGCGCTGCCCAATTACCTTCGCGCCGGCTTCTACGTCGTTCGTCAGGTGCGGGAAGTCTGGGACGTACCGAACGGTCTTAATATGCGCATTCCGGACAATTTGAAACTTTGAACCAGGATCTTGCACTTTACATCCACTGGCCGTTCTGCCTGGCCAAATGCCCCTATTGCGACTTCAACTCCCATGTGCGGGAGCGGATCGATCAGCCGCGCTTCGCGTTCGCACTGCGGCGCGAACTGGCGACCGAAGCTGCACGCCTCGGCCGCCGTCGGCTGGCATCGGTCTTTTTCGGCGGCGGCACGCCCAGCCTGATGGATCCATCGGCTGTCGCGGCGCTGCTCGACGATGCGGCGCGCTGGTTCGAGCCCGCGGATGATCTGGAAGTCACTCTAGAGGCCAACCCGACCAGCGTCGAGGCCGGCCGGCTGACCAGCTACCGCGCCGCCGGCGTCAATCGCGTATCCATCGGCATCCAAAGCCTTGACGACGCCGCCTTGCACGTACTCGGCCGCCAGCATTCGGCGGCGGAAGCGGTCGCCGCTCTATCCCTGGCTAGGCGGCTGTTCCCCCGCATGTCCTTCGACCTGATCTACGCCCGCCCGGACCAGGATCTGGCCAGCTGGCGAACGGAGCTGCGAACGGCCCTGGCAATCGCCGCCGACCACCTGTCGCTCTACCAACTGACGATCGAACCGGCGACACGGTTCGAGGTGCTGCACCGCCAGGGACAGATCGCGCTGCCGGACGAGGAAACCGCGGCGGCCCTGTATGACGCGACGGGCGAGGAGTGCCTGCGGGCCGGATTGTTCGCCTCTGAGGTCTCGAACTACGCCAGACCCGGCGAAGAGAGCCGGCATAACCTGGCCTACTGGCGTTACCTCGACTACGCCGGTATCGGGCCCGGCGCACACGGCCGCGTAATGATCGGCGGATCGCTGCACGCCACACGCCGCCATCGGGCACCCGAGGTGTGGGCCGATCGCGTGGAGCGTGCCGGCGACGGCCTGACCGCGGACGAACCGGTCCAGGCCGCCGACCGGGCGCGCGAGGCTCTGCTCATGGGACTGCGGCTCGCTGAAGGCATCGATCTTGCCCGATTTGCCCAGCGTACTGGCCGATCGGTCGCGGAATCGGTCGATCCCTCGGTGCTTCTACAGTGTGTTGCCGAAGGCTATCTGACCGAAATCCCAGGACGACTGGTCGCGACCCGTGCAGGACGGATCCGTCTCGACTCTCTGCTGTCAGCACTCGTGTTGTGACAAAAGCCGCGGTGCCAAAAAAGGCGGTGCCAAAAAAACGGCGGTGCTTGTGGCACCGCCGAAGTTTAGGGAGGAAACGTCCAAGAAAGCAGAGCGCCTCAGCGCGTCTGCAGGCGTAAGAATGGCGTTCGCAGGCGCAGCATGCAAGCCCTTTCTTGCTGCGG
>DASYBP010000677.1:0-3456 GCA_036500715.1 Rhodopila sp. | reverse complement strand
GTATATCGCCGACGACCGTTCTCGCTGATGCAGGCCAGTGCGCTCGTCGCTGCAGGTTATCTGCTTTACCCCGTGGCCAACTGGTTTCCAATGAGCATTGACATCCAGCTGGGACAAACCAGGGACCACACCATTGCCAGGGGCGTGGAGCAGCTTGTGTCGGCGGGGCTTTGGCCGCTGGCGCTGGTGATTTTCACGGCTAGCATTGCCATTCCGCTGCTGAAGCTGGCTGGGCTCACCTGGCTGATCTGGTCGGCCAGACGGGGTTCTTCGCGGTGCCTGGTGTTGAAGACCCAGCTCTACCGCGTGATTCGAGAGATCGGCCGGTGGTCGAATATCGATGTCTTTACCATCGCGATCTTCCTGCCCCTGATGCAGGTCGGCGGGCTGGTAAGTGTGCAGGCTGCCAAGGGGGCACCGGCCTTTCTGGCCGTCATCGTGCTGACCATGCTGGCCGTGCACGTTTTTGATCCAAGGCTGATCTGGGATTCCGTCCGATCATGAACGAGCAGGTGCCGCAGGCCGTTGAGAAGCATAGTCGCTGGCCCGGCTGGATCTGGAGCGTGCCGATCGCGGCACTCGCGATCGTTGGCTATCTGACCTTCCAACAATTCGCAGAACGCGGCCCGTCTGTCAGCGTCATCTTCTCGACAGCGGATCTCAAGGCCGATGATACGAAGGTGAAATATGAGGGCCTGGAGGTGGGGAAAGTTGAAGGCGTTACGCTTGAGAAAGACCTAAAGCATTTGAAGGTGGTGCTTCGGCTACATAGCGATATGGCGGACCATTTGGGGCCTGGCACACGCTTCTGGATCGCCGGCAAAACGCCAAGCTTCAGCGACCTCTAGGCGCTGAAATCCATCATATCAGGCCCGTATATCGGTGTCGAACCGCATCCCGGACATAAACAGGATCATTACCAGGGTCTGGAGGAGCGTCCGGTCAACGCGAACGATCCGCAAGGAACCCACTACATCCTGCTGGCGTCAAAACTTGGCAACGTGGCACGCGGGTCGATCCTGTATTATCGCGACCTTCAGGTCGGGGAAGTCGAGGACGCGCGCCTGGAAGACGACCAGCGGCAGTTTCGCATAGATTTGTTCGTCCACGCGCCGTTCGACCGGCTGGTCCATGACGACACGCGTTTCTGGAATGCCGGCGCGGCGGAGGTCTCGATGGCGAGCAGCGGGCCGAAGCTGCAAATGCAGTCGGTTCCCGCGTTATTCGAGGGCGCTTTGGGATTCGAGACACCGGATGACGCGCCCGGCGGAGCTGTCGCCAAGTCAGACAAAACCTTCAGTCTCTACGAAACCCGCGACGCCGCCCTGCATGCGCCGGATAACCGGGCGGTGCAGTATCGGGTGGTGTTTCACGCCCAGGAGGCCGGTGGGCTGGAGCCCGGAGCGTCGGTCACCTTGCAGGACAAGCGGGTAGGCAGCGTGACTCGGAGCACGCTGCAATACGATGCGGCGGACGGCCAGTTGAACACGGTCGCCACGCTTGCGATCGAACCGGCGGATATCGAGCTGGCCGGTAACGGGAGTTGGGGCGCCGAGGCGAAGCCGCAAATGGACACCCTGCTGCATCGACTGGTCGAGCAAGGTTTGCGCGCTCGTCCCGGCAGCACGATACCGCTTGTGGGCGGCAAGGGCGTGCAGTTGGCGTTTGTGCCGGGTGCTCCGCCGGTCAGCCTGGGCTCGGGGCCGATACCGGATATTCCGACCGGTCCGGCGTCGGACATCGGCGGGACCATGGCGGCGGTGAACTCGGTGGCGACGAAGATCAACGCAATGCCACTCGACCAGATCGCCAGCGAGATCCATGACGCGACGCAGCGGATCGCTGCGTTGAGCAGTTCGCCGCAAGTCGCGCAAAGCCTGCTACGTCTCGAACGCTCGCTGGCCAACATCGAAGATGTAACACGTGATACGAAGGTGCAGGCGGCGCCGTTGCTGGCCGAATTGCGGCGCACCGCGTCCGAGGCGCAATCGACACTGACGGCGGCGCGTGGCCTGGTCGGCAACAATCTCCTGGCGCAGACCCAGCCCGACACATCGGGCCTTGGCAACACCCTGTACGAACTGAACCGTGCCGCCCGCAGCCTGCGCGAGCTGGCCGATTACCTGTCCCGGCATCCAGAGGCGCTGCTGCGCGGCAAGGGAGAGCCGGGGTGAGGGTATGCGCGTTCATTCTGGTCCCGCTGCTGCTGGCGGCATGCGGCGGCAGCCCCAGGACAGACTTTCACACGCTGGTGCCAGTGCCGGCCGGCCAACCCACGCATGGGCCGGCCGAGGCAGGTAGCCCGATCGAGGTCGGCCGGGTCGACCTGCCCGGCATCTTGGACCGCCAGTGGCTGGTCACGCGCGGCCCGGGGACCAGCATTGAGGTGTCGGACCAGCATCGCTGGGCTGCGCCACTCGACGAGCTGATACGCCGCGCGCTGACCGCGGATCTGCGTGATCGGTTGGGCGATTCCGAAGTTCTGGCGCCTGGCGATCCACCGCCTCCGGGCGGGGCGCGCACGCTGGCCCTGAATGTCCAGCAATTCAGCGGCGACAGCGCCGGCCAAGTTATGCTGAAGGCTGATTGGATCATTGGCGGCCCCGGTCCGGGCCGCCCGGCTCAAGCGCATCACGTGGACCTGCGGCTCGATGCCGGGTCCGCCAATCCGGACGCCGTCACTGCGGCGATGAGTCAGGCGGTGGGCAAGCTTGCGGATGCCATTGCCGCGCAAGTCTGAAGCCTGTCTTGACACCGAGAACAATGGGTTCTTGTTGCGTCCGCATTATATTTGCGACCGCATTGCAACCGTTCCGGAGCTTTGTGTAGTTGTGTCCTGCTAGAAGCAAGACCGGTTCACGACAATTGCGCCCGCGAAGTTCGTGGAGAGATTGATGATCCCACCATGGCTACATGTCCTGTCCATAGCTCGGCTATCCGCCGGTGCGCCGCCTGGGTAATGGCCACGGCAAGCGCGCCCATGACAAAGGTACCAAGCCATCCATGCTACGTTGTGTAGCGCGACTCGACTGATGTCCGGTCAGCGACAGCCAGATGGCCGGTCGCTGCGCGTGATGATGATGGCCTGAAAGAGGTAGAACGACAAGCAAAGATGTCGCCCTCAGCGACCATTCGACCACAAGAGACCCGTGGATTTGTGGATAACGCAAGCGCGTTACACACAACTCCACCGGCCCATCAACAACAGCCAAGATTCATCTCTTTTATTTTGTAAGGCGAACATCCCACTGCCGCTGCCTCCACGCGTCAGCGAAGGCAGCGGCTTTGTTGGATGGTTTACGGTGGCCCGTTGTCGCTCTTGCTGTCGCTGACGCCCCTTGGTTTGCCTGGTGCACGGGCGGCAGCGACCCGGCGGCGATAGCTTTCGACGTTCATTTCGAAGATCGTCGAGTGGTGGACAAGCCGATCCACAGCGGCCAGCGTCATGGCGGCGTC
>DASYBP010000676.1:0-4592 GCA_036500715.1 Rhodopila sp. | reverse complement strand
TTCATAGAACAACGAGGCTGATGGGCCAAAGATGCCGCCCTGGAGCGTGCCGCCGACATAGGTTCCGGCGAATTCGGTGTTGGTCGAGAGTATGCCAAAGTTAAGTTCGACGCGCCGATTGAACAGAGTTTGATAATAGCTGAGGGTACCCAGATTGATGGTATTCGGACCTAGCGGCTGCCAGGTTGTCCATTGCCCGTAGCCGACGGCAACAATCTGGCCGTCAGGGACCCCGTATCGGCTAAGGTCGAACGTCAGACCGAGAAGATTCTGCGAGATAAACGTGGGCTTCTGCCCGACATAGGCCTGCTGGCCGTTGATCGTGCGGCCATGCGGCATCAGGTTGTTGTAGTATGTGTTGATCGAAAACCCGATGTAGCCGATGCCATACTTGTCGGCGATCTGCTGGCGAAGGCGTCCGAGCTGACCGTCGACGGTGTTGCCTGGCAGCGGCAGGTTGATATTGAGGCCCTTCCACCGGTAATTCGCATATGGATCGGCGGGCGCCGCGGACGGAGGCTGGGTAGGTGGGGACACGACATTCGGTGCTGAAGTCGTTCCGGGGGACGCCACGCTGTTTGATCCACTTGGGCTTTGCGGCGTCGGCGAGGCATATTGGGCAATAATATTGGACGTATTGGAATCCGAGGCGACCCGGCCGTCGCCTGCTGGGCTGTCTTCCGCGAGTGAATTACTCGGCTCTGCGGCGAAGGGGGCGGAGACCATCGGAACTACCAACGCCAAGGCTATCCCGCCACCCCGGAAGACCTGGTTGGGCCTCCGCCGCTGCCCACGCCCGCGCGCCTCCTGCCTGTTTTCAGACATCCCTCGTTGCTTAGTCGGACCCACGTGCTTCCTCCCGGACCACCTGGCTGGCGGCTCGTTTCGCTGCGTTGCGCCGTATCGTCATTGGCCGAGATCGCGTTGCTTGATCTCTTTGGGATCACTGGATTTCCCGTGTCCATACATTGCCTGATACCGGTCTGATCTTTCGGTGTCTTGATCTCAATACGCATGTTTGGAATATGATCTGCCGCCGTGACTGCGCGCCCAAGTTCCCCGCCAAACCATGGCGTTGAACAGGCATAGGCCTGACCGCCAGTCCAACGGCGCGAAATCCTAAACGGTGTGTTCCGACATTTGGTATTTCCCGGAGAGCCTTCGATCTTACTTGTTCGGAGAGCGAGAACCCGTTCCAGTATCAGCGCGCCAGCACATACGTGAACCCGATACCATCAGACGAGGGACCCATTGTGTCGCAGAGGCTTGTGGGAAAGGTTTGTATCATTACCGGCACGAGTGGGACCGTTGGCCGCGAATCCGCTCTCGCCTGTGCCCTGGGAAGGATCCCTGGTCGTTGGCTGCGGACTTCAAGTTGACGACTCAGAGGCCACCGTGATGCTGGTTCGAGATGCGGACGGAAGCATGGTTTCCATGCACCCCTGCGACCTCACAAAGCCATCCGACTGCCGAGCGCCGGTTCGTCTTGCCATAGAAATATTCGACCGGATTGATGTGCTCTTCAATAATGCCGCCATGGCCTATTTCAACGGGATCGAAGACATCACGGACGAGGAATGGGACCCCTGCTCGGGTTGCCATCAACCAATGCCTGAATTCGTTCCGGGGAACACTCGAATGTTTGAATCGGCCGTCGCCGTCTGCGTCCACGCCAAGGCCGAGATGCCCTGTGCTCTTGTCGGCACAGCGCGGTTACAACCAGCGCCGCGCGCCGCCAACGCCCCTGCCGCCATGAAGGATCGGTGACGTGCCGACGATCGAATCCGCCCTCGACCTGCGCACACCCGAGGCGAACGCCAATGCTGAAACCATGCGCGCATTGGTGGCCGATCTCCGTAACACCGCCGAACATGTCCGCCTCGGCGGCGGCCAGACGGTGCGCGAGCGGCATCTTTCGCGCGGCAAGCTGCTGCCCCGTGACCGCGTCCGTGCCCTGATCGACCCCGTCTCGCCGTTCCTGGAGATCGGTCAACTCGCCGCGCATGGCATGTATGGCGGCGAGGTGCCCTCGGCCGGGATCATCACCGGCATCGGCCGCGTCTCGGGACGGGAGTGCATGATTGTCGCCAACGACGCCACCGTGAAGGGCGGCATGTATTTCCCGATGACGGTACAAAAGCATCTTCGGGCGCAGGAGGTTGCGCAACAGAACCGGCTGCCTTGCATCTATCTGGTCGATAGCGGCGGCGCCAACCTGCCCAACCAGGATGAGGTGTTCCCCGGGCGCGACCATTTCGGACGCATCTTCTACAACCAGGCCAACATGTCGTCGCAGGGTATCGCCCAGATCGCCGTGGTGATGGGGTCCTGCACCGCTGGCGGCGCCTACGTCCCAGCGATGTCGGATGAAACCATCATCGTCCGCAACCAGGGCACCATTTTCCTCGCCGGCCCGCCCCTGGTGAAGGCCGCCACCGGCGAGGTGGTCAGCGCGGAGGAACTGGGCGGCGCCGATGTCCACAGCCGCACTTCCGGCGTCACCGACCACTACGCCGAGAACGACGCCCACGCCCTCGGCATCGCCCGCCGCGTCGTGGCCAGCCTGAACGACGTAAAACGTCCGCCGGTCGAGCTACGCCAACCGGTACAGCCCCGCTACGCAACAGAAGAACTCTATTCCATCGCCCCGGCCAACCTGCGCACCCCCTACGACGTGCGCGAGGTGATCGCCCGTCTCGCCGACGGCAGCGAGTTCGACGAATTCAAGCGTCTCTACGGCCCGACCCTGGTCTGCGGCTTCGCCCGTGTCTGGGGCTATCCGGTCGGGATCGTCGCCAACAACGGCATTCTCTTCTCGGAAAGCGCGCAGAAAGGCGCCCACTTCATCGAGCTTTGCGCCCAGCGCGGCGTGCCCCTCGTCTTCCTGCAGAACATCACCGGCTTCATGGTGGGCCGACGCTACGAGGCGGGCGGCATCGCCAAGGACGGCGCGAAGATGGTCACCGCGGTCGCTACCGCCGCCGTTCCGAAATTCACCATCATCATCGGCGGCAGCTTCGGAGCCGGGAACTACGGGATGTGCGGCCGAGCCTACTCGCCGCGCTTCTTGTGGATGTGGCCAAACGCCCGCATCGGCGTGATGCGCGGCGAGCAGGCCGCCTCGGTGCTGGCCACGGTGCGGCGCGACGGTATCGAGGCGCGCGGCGGCACCTGGTCGGCCGAGGAGGAAGAAGCCTTCAAGGCACCGATCCGGGACCAGTACGAAACCCAGGGTCACCCGTACTATTCCAGCGCCCGGCTGTGGGACGACGGCGTGATCGACCCGGCCGACACCAGGCGCGTGCTCGCCCTCGGCCTGTCGGCCAGCCTGAACGCGCCCATCCCGCAAACCCGCTTCGGCCTGTTCCGGATGTAGGAGACAGACGATGAGCAGCCCTTTTTTGGCTACGACGGACGACCGCGGCGTCGCCACCCTGACGCTCAACCGCCCCGACCGCCACAACGCGTTTGACGAAACGCTGATCGCCGAGTTGACCTCGGCGCTGCGCCGCCTGGGCGACGATGCCGGGTTCAGGGCCGTGGTCCTGGCAACCACCGGCCGCAGTTTCTCGGCCGGCGCCGACTTGGATTGGATGCGTCGGATGGCCACGCACTCCTTTAACGCCAATCTGGCCGACGCCGCCGACGCCGTGCTGAACGCCATCCCGCAGGGCGCAGCCGGCGCGCGGGCCGACGCCAAGCATCTGGTGCTTCTTCGCGACGGCCGGCCGGTGGATGCCGCGCTTGCGGAGGAAACCGGGCGTCGCATCGCCCCGCGTCGCGTCTCGGACGAGGGTCGCGAAGGGATCACCGCGTTTCTGGACAAACGCCCGCCTGGCTGCGCCAAGATTGAGAGGGATGGCCATGTTCCGCAAAATCCTCATAGCCAACCGCGGTGAAATTGCCTGCCGGGTGATCGCCACCGCCTGCCGCCTCGGCATCGCCACCGTCGCCGTCTATTCCGAGGCGGACGCCGGCGCCCGACACACGCGCCTCGCCGACGAAGCCTGGCCGATCGGGCCGGCACCTGCCCGCCAGAGCTACCTCGTGGCGGAAAAAATCCTCGACGTCGCCCGCCGCTCCGGTGCCGAGGCAATTCATCCTGGCTATGGTTTCCTGTCCGAGAATGCCGACTTCGCCGCCGCCTGCGCCCGGGCCGGCCTGGTGTTCATCGGCCCTCCGCCGACGGCGATCCGCGCCATGGGCTCGAAGGCGGAGTCCAAGGCCCTGATGGAACGGTCCGGCGTGCCGCTGGTGCCAGGTTATCACGGGGAGGCCCAGGACCTTCGCGTCCTGAAAGACGCCGCCGCACGCATCGGCTACCCGGTGCTGATCAAGGCCTCGGCCGGCGGCCGCGGCAAAGGCATGCGCATCGTCAACGTGGCCAACGAGATCGAGGACCAGATCGCGGGCGCCAAACGCGAGGCGCTGGCATCGTTCGGCGACGATCGTGTGCTGGTCGAGAAATACCTCACCCGCCCACGCCACATCGAGATCCAAGTCTTTGCCGATACGCGCGGCAATACAGTCTCGTTGTTCGAACGTGACTGCTCGATCCAGCGGCGGCACCAGAAGGTGCTGGAGGAGGCCCC
>DASYBP010000675.1:0-13671 GCA_036500715.1 Rhodopila sp. | reverse complement strand
TTGCTCCTGCTGGTGCATCAGGACGGTGTCGCCTGCCACACCGGCCGCCGCAACTGCTTCTACCGCGCGGCTCGCGACGGCGCGCTGGTCGAGATCGCGGCGCCGGCGATCGACCCCAGCACCCTCTACCATGGCTGAGACCACGCCGGTCACGGTGCTGACCGGCTTCCTCGGCGCCGGCAAGACCACGCTGCTGAACCACCTGCTGCGCCAGCCTGCCCTGACCCGCAGCGCCGTCCTCGTCAACGAGTTCGGTGAGATCGGCCTCGACCACCTGCTGGTGAAGCGGGTCGACGAAACCACTGTCCTGTTGAACGCCGGCTGCCTGTGCTGCACCGTCCGCGGCGACCTCGCTCGAATCCTGCGCGAGATGCTGCCCCGCGCTCGCCGCGACGAGATTTCCCGGATTATCGTCGAGACGACCGGCCTCGCGGATCCGATCCCGATCCTGGCAACCCTGATGACCGATCCGGTCGCCGCGGCCGCTTACCGGCTGGACGGCATCGTTACAGTCGTCGATTCCGTCAACGGCGTGGCCCACCTCCAGCAACAGCAGGAAGCCGTCCGGCAGGTTGCTGTCGCGGATCGCCTGGTCATCAGCAAGGCCGATCTGGCCGACCCGACCGCGCTGCACACTCGGCTGGCGGCGCTGAACCCAGGCGCGCCGGTAGCCCACGCCGCGCACGGTGTGATGGATCCTGCCTTCCTCCTGCACGCCGGCCTGTTCGATCCCGCCGCAAAGGTCCCGGACGTCGCCGGCTGGCTGAACGCCGCCGCGTTCGACGCCGTCACCCATCATCACCACCACGATCCCAACCGCCACGACGCCAGCATCGCCGCCTTCTGCCTGACCTTGGACACCCCGCTCGACCGGTTGCCGTTGACAATGTGGCTTCAGGCCCTGGTCGCGTCACGCGGCGCAAATCTGCTGCGAGTCAAAGGTATTCTCAACCTGAAGGGTCACGACCGCCCGGTGGTGATCCACGCGGTACAGCACCTGATGCACCCGCCGCTTAGCCTCGCCGCCTGGCCCGACGGCGACCCCCGAACCAGCCGCCTGGTCTTCATCACCCGCGACCTGCCCAGAGCCGCCATCGAGGGGAGTTTCAGGGCGTTCCAAGCGACCACGACCCCGCAGCCAGAAACGCTCTCGTGATCGCGACGCCGGGTTGGCGTTCCCCCGGTTTCCTGAAATAGACCCGGCGGCGAACCTGCCGGAGACCAGAACCTCCCATGACCGTGTCGCGTCGTTCCATCCTGCTTGCCCCGCCAGCGTTGGCACTCGTTCGACCCGCTCACGCCGAGGCAGACGTCCTGCGCTTTGGCGTCGGCCCGCTGCAGCCGACCCCGGGCGACACTCGCCGGGTCTACGAGCCCTTCTTCCGCTACCTGGCGGAAGCCGCCGGGCGGCCATTCGAACTGGTGGCCACGACCGACTGGGCGGGCATCGCCGTCGCGTTGGCCGGCGGGCAGGTGGATTGCGCCTGGATGGGCCCATGGGGCTATGTGTTGGCAAAGGATCGCGCGGGCGCCGAGGCGCTTGCCGTGGTCGACTACAAGGGCAAGCCCGTCTACCACGCCGTCATCATCGCGAAGCCCGACCTACCGATCGGACATTTTCCGGAGGATGCCAAGGGTATGTCGATCTCCTTCGCTGATACCGGGTCAACCAGCGGCTGGCTCATCCCCAGCTATTGGTTCAAATCGCAAGGCATCGATCCCAAGGCGTATTTCAACTACCGCGACGGCGCGACCCACGCGGCCAACGACATCGCCGTGGCGAACGGGCAGGTGGACCTCGCGACCGATTTCGATCGCAACCTGAACGCGATGATTGCCGCCGGGCGGATCAAGCCGGACCAGGTCAAGATCGTCTGGAAATCGGACCCGCTGCCCAACGATGCCCTGGCGGTGCGCAAGGATCTCGATCCGCACCTCAAACAACTTATTCTCAAAACGGCGCTCGGTATCGACGCGGCGAAGGCGGCGGAGGTGATGCCGGCCAACTACACCGGCTGGGAACGGGCGGAACCGGACACCTACACGTCGATCGAGGATGCCGGACGCGCACTGGGCCGCAGCGGCCGTTGATCCGGCGGCTAGGCTGGGCGATCGCGCTGGTCGTCCTGTACGCCGTTTGCATCCGCGTCGTCTCGCCTGACCTCACACGGCTCTGGGCCGGCCTGCCGCGGCTCGCGCGATGGCTGGCTAGTTCCTTCCCGCCCGACTTCTCCGGACCCGGCGACCTCGCCCGTCGCGCGGCGGAGACGGTGGCGATCGCCACCCTCGGCACCACCGTCGCCGCCGTATTGGCCTTGCCGCTGACATTGCTCGCGGCGAGGCCGGTCGCGCCGCTGCCCTGGTTGTACCATCCGGTGCGCGCGGTGCTGGACGTGCTCCGTGGCGTCGATGGCTTCGTGTTCGCGCTGATCTTCGTCGCTGCCGTCGGCCTGGGGCCGTTTGCCGGCATGCTGGGCGTGTCGCTGCACTCCGCCGGCTCGATCGCCAAGCTGTGGTCCGAGGCGCTGGAGGCAGCCGACCTTGCTCCCGTCGAGGCGGCCATGTCCGCCGGCGCCTCCCGCGCCCAGGCCGCAACCGTCGTGCTGCTGCCGGAGACGCTGCCGCAGACCATGTCCGTCCTGATGTATATCTGGGAGTTCAATATCCGCGCCTCGACGGTGCTTGGTGTCGTCGGCGCCGGCGGTCTGGGTCAGGAGCTGAAGAATGCGGTCGACCTGCTGGATTTCAGCCGCGTGATGGCGATCCTGCTGATCATCATCGTGCTGACGTTGAGCGCTGACCGCCTGTCGGCCTACCTGCGTCGGTCGATGCTGTGAGCACCCCTGACGGCCTGCGTGTCGAGCACCTGTCCGTCGACCGCGGCGGTCGGCCGATCCTGCGGGATGTCTCCCTCCGCGTCGCACCCGGCGAGATGGTGGTCATTGAAGGCGAATCGGGCGCCGGCAAGACGACACTGCTGCGCGCCATCGCCGGGCTGCTGCCGTACGATGGCCGGGTCAGCGCGCGCGTGCGGCCGGCGATGGTGTTTCAGGCGCACGCCCTCGCCGGACGGCTGTCGGCGGAGGCGAACGTGCTGGTGGGCACGCTGGGACGCATCGGTTTAGCCCGAGCCACGATGCGGCTCTGGCCAGCGGCCGAACGCGCGCTGGTCCGGGACTGCCTGGCCCGTGTCGGTTTGGACGGCCTCGGCCGCAGCCGCGCCGACCACCTGTCCGGCGGACAACGTCAGCGGGTCGCGATCGCCCGCGCCCTGGCCCAGCGCGCGCCGGTGCTGCTTGCAGACGAGCCAGTCGCCAGCCTGGACCCGGTCAATGCCGATGCGGTCCTGACCCTGCTCCGCGACCTCGCGCGTCAACAAGGCCTGGCGGTGCTGCTGTGCCTGCACCAACCGGAGCTCGCCCAGCGTTTCGCCGACCGGCGCTTCCGCCTGCGACAAGGTGCTCTGCTCGCCATCGAGGCAAGATGCGATCACCCGCCTTCGGTCTGATCGGAACTACCGGTCGCGTCCGGCGATGCACCATTCAGCGATCTGCGCATGGGTGGCGAACCAGCACCCGCCCTTGGCCTTCATGTGCCTGATCAATCGCTGCAGCAGTGGCAGCCGTGACCGATGCCCGATGATATGCGGATGCATCGTCAGCAAGAACATCCCGCCCTCGTCCCACGCCCCTTCGAACTCCGCAGCAAAGATCTCCTCCACGGCCGATGGCGGCGTGTAAGGCCGCAGCCCGGAAAACCGCAGCATGTTGAAATACACCGCGTCATCGCGGATCCACTCGGGCGGCAGCTCGACAATCCCGGTCGGCTCCCCCTGATCCTCCAGTTCATACGGGTCGTCGTCCGCCATCAGGCTGCTGTCGTACAGCAGCTTCATCTCGCGGATGATATCCAGCGTGTTGACGGAGAAATCCCAGCTCGCCGTGCGCATCCCCACCGGCTCGCGGCCAGAGATCTTCGCCAACGTATCCCGCGCCCGCAATGTCAACTCGCGTTCCGCCTCCCGCGGCAATGTCGTGTTCGCCTCATGGATCCACGAATGGATGCCGATCTCGTGCCCATCCCCCGCAACCGCTCGCACCTCCTCGGGGTGCAGCAGCGCCGACACCGCCGGATAGAAGAATGTCGCCGGCACCTGCTCGCGCTCCAGCAGCCGCCGGATCCGTGGCGTCGCCTGCCGCGCGCCGTATTGCCCTTGGCTGATCCGCATCGGGCTTTCGTCGTTGTCGCGCAGCGGGATCGTTTCATGATCCGCGTCGAAGCTGAGCGCCACCGCGCACCGCGCGCCTTCCGGCCAGGCCGCTGGCCGTAGGCTGCGCCCTGCCGCGGCGCGGCCAACGATTGTGCGCCAGGTCTGTTCCGGCCATTGCCACGGTTCGAGGCTCATTCGGGGTTCCCTCCATCTGCTGCCGGCGCCATGCTGCACCCGGTTTGCCCTACTGGAAAAGAGCACCATGCCCGAGATCGATCCCGCCCTTCTCAGCGCTGAGGACATGCTAACCGCTTTTGCCCGCCGCCAGCTCACCCCCGTCGACGTGCTGCGAGCGATAACCGAACGGGTGGCCCGCCTGAACCCTGGTCTGAACGCCTTCGCCGTGATGCATCCCGGTGCCCTGCAAGCCGCCGGCGAAAGCACCTCCCGCTGGCGCTCGGGCCGCCCCATCGGCATCCTCGACGGCGTCCCTTGCACGGTGAAAGACCTGGTCGACCTTGCCGGCTTCCCGACCCGCCGCGGCAGCCGCACCACCTCCGCCGACACGGTCCCCGACGACGCGCCGATGGTCGCCGGCCTGAAAGCCGCCGGCGCGCTGATCCTGGGCAAGACCACGACCACCGAGTTCGGCTGGAAATCCCCCGGCGACTGTCCGCTGCATGGCATTACCCGCAACCCCTGGAACCCAGCTTATACCACCGGCGGCTCGTCCGCGGGCGCGGGCGCGGCCGGCGCGGCAGGGTTCGGACCGCTGCACATCGGCACCGACGCCGGCGGTTCGGTTCGCATTCCCGCCGCCTGGTGCGGCCTGGTCGGCCTGAAACCCACCTATGGCCGCATCCCGCAATGGCCCGCCAGCGCCTTCGCCAGCGTCGCCGTCGCCGGCCCGATGACCCGCACCGTCCGCGACGCCGCGCTGATGTTTTCCGCCATGGCCCGCTGGGATCTACGCGACCCGTTCTGCCTGCCCGACGATGCTGGAAATTGGCTCGACGGCATCGAGGAAGGCGTCGCCGGCCTCACCGTCGGGGTGTTGAACAACCCCGGCTTCGACGCCCCTGTCGACCCCGACGGCATTGCCGCCGTGGAACGCGCCGCGCAACTGTTGGCCGACGCCGGCGCCAACGTCGAGCAGGTCGACCCCCGCCTTCCCGATATCGCGTTGCCCGACACCAGCCTGATCTTCAGCCGAGTCTGGGGCGCCGCCTTGGCACGCCTGGTCGCCAACACCCCCACCCAGCTCGTCGGCCTGCTTGACCCCGGCATCCGCGAGGTGGCCGAGACCCTGGGCGGCATGACCGCGATCGAGTTCATGGACTCCGAGGCCACCCGTGCCGCCGCCGGCCACGCCATGGCGCGGCTGCACCAGCGCTACGACCTGGTGCTGTGTCCGACCGTCCCCGCCGGGCCACCACTGGCGGATGCACCAACCGTGGATCCGGTGCGCGCTCTGTGGACCGAGTGGGCGCCCTGGACCTTCGCCTTCAACCTGACCCTGCAGCCGGCGATCTCCGTCCCGATGGGTCCGCGATCCGACGGACTGCCCAATTCGGTGCAGATCGCAGCAGCGAAATTCCGCGACGACCTCGTCCTGCGCGCCGCTCGGACGATCGAACTGGTACAGCCGTTCCCGCTCGCCGATTTGGGATGACGAGGGTGGGGATGATCGGTGAGACCCCGGCCCGGTGAGCTGTCATTCCCGGGGCGTCGCGCGCGTCATGAGACGTTCCGCGCGTTCTCCCGGACGGGCGGGCCACCGAGCCGGATTTATGTACGACGTAGTAACTGTTCAAGATTTGGCCACCGGCGGATAGTAAAAGCCGTTGGGTCCACCGTATTTGATATCCAATTTGTGCCGCGCTCCGCCAGCGATCTGCTCAAGCTGGTCGGGCATCAACTCAGACGGTGCGGCCACTTTGGTCGAAATCTCGTCGCGTGCTGTGGGTGTTTTCATGCTACGCCTCGGCGATATGTGTGGTGCAAAGCGAAAAGCCCGCCCAGCGGGCCGGTGATGGTTGGTCCGCATCGGAAACGCTAGCGGCTCCGGCCGGTTGTGAACCGCTTCATAGCGGCGGCTGCGGATCGCCAGATTTACGCTACTACCAGCCAGATTTATGTTTCTCGCGCAGCCGCTCCAATTACCCCGGAGCGCGACCAGTGGCGCCGGTCTGCGATGACATAGCTTGTATCTGACGACTGAGTCCCCCAAGATCGTGAGCCGGCCTCGGAGGTGTCTGTTAGAAACGCTTCCTACTTCTTTGCAGCAGGCGGGAAATCGCGTCCTTGACGCCCGGGAGAAGGCAAATAATTGGGAGAAAGCTCATGAAATTTGTTCCATTAATTACCGAACCTCAATATGATCTGTTGAAGGGGATTCGGTCGGAGATTGCCACCCAGTTCAGTGACAAAGTGGCCCAGGTTTTCGTCCCCATTGGGCAGCCTCGTTCGATGCCCAGTCACCTCGCTTCCTGTTCGTCGGCCAGGCGACCCGCGACTATGGGCAACCATCCCTGGACACATTGAGTGCATCCTTTACAGAAAATATCCGTATTCTCTCGTCTGGGCGTGGGCGATTTATGGATTTTATTTGGGACGTTACGAAAGAAGTGCTAGACCGACTCGGACTCGCTCGTTCCGATGAAATGGCAGCGAAGTCGATCGGCTGGTCAAATCTGGCCAAAATCGGCGCCGTCAGTGGAAATCCCCAAGGCGCCCATTTAAGGATCCAAGCGCCGCTGTGCTGCGAGATCCTAAAGTCGGAGATTGGAGCTTGGAAGCCGCACGTCGTCGTGTTTCACACGTCGGACTTCGCCAGGGACGAGATACTATGGCCATCGATCGGCGCCCCGGAAACATGGGAGCATTCCGCAACGGAGCATGTCTGGTTCAAGAACAATGAGATCTCGGGATGCCCTTCGATCTGGACGATCTATCTCGGGCGCAAATCAAATGAGCTTTGGAATGCGGTCCAGGAAGCGACAGTTAGCCAGATGCTTCGGGTCATTGGGAGTACGCGATTGTCAGATGCGTGAGTTGCGACTCTTGCTATCGACTATCTGTCCTGCCACATCGACAGGATAAGCTTGCATTCAGGCGGCGCCAGCGAATTGGTAATGTTGCTGACCGAGTCCAGAATGCACCTGTGGAGTTCCTTGGCATCCTCCTGCGCGCGTTGACCGTCGCGGACATACCGCCCCACGCTGTGACCGGAGCCAGCCCATGCCAACCTACACCAGCGACTTCCACGGCGAACGCCATCGCTTCCCCGACCTCAAGGACGTTCTCGCCAAAGCTTCCCATCGCCGCTCCGGTGACGAACTCGCTGGCCTCGCCGCGGCAACCGACGCCCAGCGGGTCGCCGCGCGTTCCGTTCTCGCCGACCTGCCGCTCACCGCCTTCCTCAACGATCCGGTCGTTCCCTATGAAACCGATGAGGTCACCCGCCTCATCCTCGACACCCATGACACCACTGCCTTCGCTCCGATCGCCCACCTTACCGTTGGCGGCTTCCGCGACTGGCTGCTGTCCTTCGAGGCCACGCCGGAACGCCTCGCCGCGCTCGCCCCGGCCATCACCCCAGAGATGGCCGCCGCCACGACCAAACTGATGCGCAACCAGGATCTCGTCAGCGCAGCCAGCCGCCGCCGCGTCACCACTGCCTTCCGCAACACCCAAGGCCTGCCTGGTCACCTCGGTTCCCGCCTGCAACCGAACCATCCCGCCGACGACCTTCGCGGCGTTGGGGCTGCAACGATCGACGGCCTGCTGCTGGGTTGCGGCGATGCCGTCATCGGCGTCAACCCAGTCACCGACAGCGTTGCCAATGGCATCGCCCTGCTGGACATGCTCGAAGCCCTGCGCCTGCGCCACGACATCCCCACCCAGACCTGCGTCCTCACCCACGTCACCAACGCGTTGGAGATGATCCGCCGCGGCGCCCCCGTCGACCTGGTCTTTCAATCCATCGCCGGGACGGAAGCCGCCAACACCGGCTTTGGCGTCAACCTCAACATCCTGCGCGAGGCCAACGACGCCGTTCTCTCCCTGAACCGCGGCACCGTTGGCACCAACGCAATGTATTTCGAGACCGGACAGGGATCCGCCCTCTCCGCCGGCGCTCATCACGGTGTCGATCAGCAAACCGTCGAAGCCCGATCGTACGCCGTCGCCCGCGCCTTCAAACCCCTTCTGGTCAACACAGTCGTCGGCTTCATCGGCCCGGAATATCTCTACGACGGCAAGCAGATCATCCGCGCCGGCCTGGAAGATCATTTCTGCGGCAAACTCCTCGGCGTACCGATGGGCGTCGACGTCTGCTACACCAACCACGCCGAGGCCGACCAGGACGACATGGACACGTTGATGACCCTTCTCACCGTCGCCGGCGTCACGTTCCTGATCGCCGTCCCCGGCTCCGACGACGTCATGCTGAACTATCAAAGCGCCTCGTTTCATGACATCCTGTATCTACAAGCGCAATTCAACCTTCGCCCCGCGCCGGAGTTCGACGCCTGGCTCGACCGGATGGACCTGAAGGACCGCGCCGGCCGCATCGCAGCCTCGCCGACCCGCCTGCTGAGCCCCCGGCTGAACAATGTCTGATCCATGGACCGCGCTGCGGGCAACCACCCCCGCGCGCATCGGTCTCGGCCGCACCGGCAACGCCCTGCCGATCCAGGACGTGCTGACGTTTCAGCTTGCTCACGCCAGGGCCCGAGACGCCGTCCACACTGCTTTAAATACAAGCGTCTTAGCGCAAACCATCGCACCGCTGCCCTGCGTCACATTCCGCAGCCGCGCCGCGGACCGAGACACCTATCTGCGCCGCCCTGACCTCGGCCGCCAACTCGACCCGGCCTGCCGGCCAGACCCGTCCGGTCCCTTCGATGCGGTATTCGTCATCGCTGATGGATTGTCGCCCGCCGGTGTGCAGCGCCACGCCCCATCGATGCTACAATCCTGCCTCGACCGGCTGAACGGCTGGAGCATCGCCACCATCACCATCGCCACCCAGGCGCGCGTGGCCCTCGGCGACGAGATCGGCGCCCTGTTTCAGGCCACCCTCTGCGTCATGTTGATCGGCGAACGACCAGGCCTCACCGTTGCCAACAGCCTTGGCGTTTATCTTACCTACCAACCCCGACCCGGCCGCCGGGACTCCGAGCGCAACTGCATCTCCAACATCCACGAGCACGGCCTGTCGACCGCCGTCGCCGCCGAAACCCTCGCCTGGCTCATGACCGAGGCCCGCCGGCGCAAACTCACCGGTGTCGGCCTCAAGGATGACCGCAATACCTTGCCTCCGTCCGGCCGCGGCGAGCCCCCATAGCGATCGGCAAATCGCCGCTCACCGCGACCGCGCGCTGCGCCGCGGCATGCCATGTCGCCGTACATCGCCCCATCCGCGGCGCGGCCGGACTCGATAGTCTGCCGGATACGCTGGATGTCACACCCTCCAAGAAGCGCTTGCAGACCAACGCCCGACCGCGCCAAAGTTCCACCATGAGGGTCCGACAATGCTGATCTGCCAACTGACCGACCTGCATGTCCGCCCCGACAACGCTGCCCCCGACTATGGCGCCCCCGACTATGGCGCCCCCGACTATGGCGCCAACGACGCGGCAGCAGGAACCAGCGCGCTGACTGAACGCGCCTGCCGCGTCGTGGCTGCTTTTACCCCGCTTCCCGACGTGGTGATCATTACCGGCGACCTGACGGAGGCTGGCCTCGACTCCGAATACGCCCATCTATCGGCGATCCTTGCCCGCACTCTGTCGATGCCGGTGTATGTCATCCCTGGCAACCACGACCGGCGCGAGAGCCTCAGAGCCGGCCTCGCTCATTTGCCCGGCGTCACAATCGATCCGTACTTCGTGCAGTATGCGATCGACGACTACCCGGTCCGCCTCGTCATGCTGGACACCCTGGTCCCCGGCGCCAACCACGGCGCCCTGTCCGACCAGCAGTTGCAATGGCTGGACCAGACCCTGACGGCAGAGCCGTCAAAGCCCACCCTGGTCGGCATGCATCACCCGCCGTTCATCACTGGCCTTCCCCATATGGACAAGATCGCCCTGCGCGATCCAGAGGCCTTTCGTTCGGTCATCGCGCGGCACCGCCAGGTTGAGCGCATCGCCTGCGGCCACCAGCATCGTCCTGTGGTCGGACAATGTGCTCAAGCAATCGTAACGATTGCTTCGTCGGTCGCGTATCAACTGGAGCTCACCTTCGATCCATGCAATGCCGGTGCCTTCAATTTCGAGCCGCCAGCGTTTCTGTTGCATAAATGGTGTAAAGAAAACGGCTTTGTGTCGCACACCGTCTACACCGATTCCTATCGCGGCCCGTTTCCATTTCTTATCGATGATGACCGTCCTGGCCAGCAAACGTAAACAATTCGGAGTGATCCAATTCGCCCAATACACGGGCTGTTGTTTACCTCACGTTAAGGTTTAGCTGTTACACGTGAAAGAATAATCTTCAGGTTGTGCAACGTGATTGCGATTTGGCTGGCATATCTCGTTGCGACTGTTAGCGCGTCCGGCGTCTTCATGGTCGCGGGCAGGCGCAGCCAACAGGCGCACGGCTTCACCGCGCACATCGGGTATCAAAATCCCACGGATTCGCAGTCGTGGCAGGCTGAAAGCGACTTTTCCGAAGGCAGGCCGCAAGCCGATGCCGGCACCGCCCTGCGTATCGCGTTGCGACGTCTCACCCCGCTGATGGCCAGCCGCCGCGTTCAAACAGACATCGCCGCCCCGTTCGGGTTGCTGGTCCAGATGCGCGCGTCCGCGCTCGCCGATCTGCTTGAGGAAATGCTCAGCGCAGCGATTCTTGCGGCTCCCGCAAGTCGGCTGCTGCTGACCGCGGCGGGGAACGGCGAGCGCGTCGCCATCTGCGTCACGGACGACATGCCGAACGCCGACGCGGCGCTGCGTCGCGCCACCGTTCGCGGCCTGATGGACCGTGTCGCCTCGCGCGGCGCCACCCTCGACATCGATGTGCGCCCCGCTGAGGGCACCATGATGACGCTGCACCTGGATGGGGTCGCGGAGAGCAGACACCGACAGTCGGCCGGTCTCGGAACTCTCGCCTGAACCGTTGCCGGCCGTCAGCTCCGGTAGGAGCCGTTGATGTCGATGTAGCCGTGCGTCAGATCGCACGTCCACGCGGTCGCTTTGCCCCGGCCCAGCCCCACATCAATCGTGATCTCAACCTCCTTGCCCCGCATGTGCGCGACCACCGGTGTTTCGTCGTAGCCTGGGATGACAGCCCCGTCGCGGGCCATCCAGACCCCGCCGACACCGACCGATAGCCGGTCGCGATCCGCCGGCTCGCCGGATTTGCCGACCGCCATCACGATGCGGCCCCAGTTCGCGTCCGCCCCGGCAACCGCGGTCTTCACCAGCGGCGAGTTCGCCACGGCCATCGCGATCCGTTTCGCCGATCGCGCGTTGGCGGCGCCACTGACGTCGATCCGCACCCGCTTCTGCGCCCCCTCGCCGTCACCTGTGACCTGCAACGCCAGGTCCAACAGCACCTCGTTCAGCGCCCGAGCAAAATCCGCCAGCATGCGGTTGCGGGCGGCACTGCCATCGGCGGACGGAATGCGCGCGTGCTTCGCCTGACCGCTGGCAATCAGCAACACCGTATCGGATGTGGACGTATCCGAATCAACCGTTGTGCAGTTGAAGCTTGCGCCGACGCCTTTGTTCAGCATCGTCTGCAGCGCATCCGCGGGGATCTTCGAATCGGTGAATACGAAGCACAGCATCGTCGCCATATCAGGCGCGATCATGCCGCTGCCCTTGGCGATCCCGGTGATTCGCACCGTACCATCGCCGATCTGAGCGGTGCGGGTCGACGCCTTCGGAAACGTGTCCGTCGTCATCATCCCGCGCGCCGCCGCTTCCCAGCCGTCCGCCGCCAAGGTCTCCTGCAGCCTCGGCAGTACGGCAATCAGCTTGTCGTGCGGTAGCACCTCCCCGATCACGCCGGTCGACGCCAAGAAAACCTGCTTCTGCGGGCATCCGATAAGCTGAGCCGCCGCCGAGGCTGTCGCCGCGCACGCATCCCGCCCAGCCTTGCCGGTGAAGACGTTGGCATTTCCGGCATTCACCACCACCACCCGCGCTTTCCCGCCTTTCAAGGACGCTCGGCACCAGTCGACTGGCGCACCGGGGCACTTGTTCGAAGTAAACACGCCGGCGACGGTGCTGTTCGGGGCGACTTCGATCATCACCACGTCGGTCCGACCTTCGTAGCGGATGCCCGCTCCTGCCGCGGACAGGCGCACGCCCGCCAGTGGCGGCAGATCCGGCAGCGGCACGGCAAGCGGGGACACGGCGGTCGCCATCTTTCCTCCCCCTTGGTCAATCTGATTGTTGTTACTTCGAGTCAGGCGGCGGCTCCGCCGAATTCGAATCAGCCGGCGGCTCCGCTGAATCAGTCGCCTTCGCCGGTGACCCGTCCATCTTGAACCGCTCCACCGTGACCTGACCGCGCACCTCCGCCAGTTCCTTTTGCACCGCGGCCTGCACCATCTGCTGACGCAACTCGTCGCGCACCTGCTCGAACGGCGGCGGCGCCGATGTGCGATGCTCCAGCGTCTGGATGACGTGGTAACCGAACTGAGTCTTCACCGGTGTCGGCGTGACCTCCTTGTCCTTCAACGCGAAGGCCGCATCGGCGAATTCCGGCACCATGTCCGTCTTCTTGAAGAACCCAAGGTCTCCGCCTTGCTGCGCTGCACTCGGATCCTTGCTATACTGTTTGGAGAGAGCAGCAAAATCGCCGCCTTTCTTCAACTCGGCGATGATCTTCTTCGCGGTCGCCTCGTCGCCGACAAGAATGTGCCGCGCGTGCACCTCTGCTTCGCCGGACTTGCCATTATACTGCTGCTCATATCGCGCCTTCACCGCTTCCTCGGTCACTTGCGGCCGCACGACCTTGTTCAGCAGCGAGGACTCGAGCGCGCGATCCTGCGCCATCTGCATCGAGCGCTGCACATCCGGATCCTTGTCCAGCCCGGTCTTCTTTGCCTCGACCAGCAGCGCCTGAGCGTCCACCAGTTGATCCAGCAGCATCGGAAACAACTGTTGCGGCGGCATGTTCCTCGCCTGCGCCGGCAGTGTTTCCGCCGCGGCTTTCACGTCGCTGGCATGAATCGCCTGACCGTTGACCTTGGCCAGCACCGGATCGGAATCC
Organism: Rhodopila sp.; assembly: GCA_036500715.1. GTDB lineage: Bacteria > Pseudomonadota > Alphaproteobacteria > Acetobacterales > Acetobacteraceae > Rhodopila. The sequence continues at coordinate 233 of DASYBP010000675.1, read as the reverse complement.
GCATCCGCCAGAGCCGGAACCGCCGAAACCGCACCTAGCAGCGCAACCGCGACCAACATGCGGGCTGGGCCGCCAAATGAGCAGTCGGAAAATGTTGGCATGGAAACCTCTGATCTAAAGACGCGCTGCTTATGACCGAACAAGGGAGGACGAACAAGGCGTCCCCATCTGTCAGCGCAGCTAGTGTCCGATCGCGGTGAAGCGTGAGTCGCGAAGCGATCACGATTGCCGCG
>DASYBP010000674.1:0-21060 GCA_036500715.1 Rhodopila sp. | reverse complement strand
TCAAACCGCCAGCCCAACTATCGTCGGCGACGGCAATAATGCCGCAAAGCGAGACAGGAGGTTCGCCTTGGAGTTCGGATATTTCGCAATGCCGTCGCACCCGCCGGAGCGCGGCCTGAAGGCGGGCATCGACTGGGATTTGCAGACGATGCGCTGGTTGGACGAACTCGGTTACGCCGAAGCCTGGATCGGCGAACACCACACCGCACCTTGGGAACCCAATTCATCTCCCGACCTGCTGATTGCTCAGGCGCTGTTGCAGACCAAGCGGTTGCGCATTGGTCCCGGCGGCTTCTTGCTGCCCTATCATCACCCGGCTGAACTAGCCAACCGGGTCGCCGTCCTCGACCACATGTCCGAGGGCCGGCTGATGTTCGGTGTCGCCGCCTCCGGCCTGCCTAGCGATTGGGCCATGTTCAACGTCGATGGAATGTCGGGCGTTAATCGCGAAATGACCCGGGAAGCCTTGAGCATCATTCTGCGCCTTTGGAGCGACGAGCCGTCATTCCAGCACCGCGGCAAGTTCTGGAATGTGGACAAGCCCGAACCGATGTTCGGCGTGCTCAGGACGCACATCAAACCGTTGCAGCAACCTCATCCGCCGATCGGGGTTGCCGGGTTCTCACAGAGCTCCGATACGCTGAAGATGGCGGGCGAGCATGGTTTCCTGCCGCTCAGCCTCAACCTCAATCCGGCCTATGTCGGCACCCACTGGGCTGCCGTCGAGGAAGGTGCCAGGCGCACCGGTCGCACGCCCCACCGCCGGGACTGGCGCATGGTGCGGGAAGTCTTCGTCGCCGAAACGGATGCCGAGGCGATGCGCCTTTCGGTCGGCGCCCAGATGGGGCGGATGATGCAGGAATATTTCCTGCCGTTGTTGGGGAATTTCGGTTTCCTCGAATTCCTGAAGCACGATCCGTCGGTGCCGGATTCCGATGTGACCCCGGAGTATTGCGCTCAGCACAACTGGCTGATCGGCTCACCCGCGACAGTCGCGGAAAAGCTGGAGCGTGTGTATAACGAAGTTGGCGGCTTCGGAAACCTGCTGGTCTTCGGGTTCGACTACAGCGAGACCCCACAGGCGTGGCACAACTCATTGCGCTTGCTCGCGCAGGAGGTTGCGCCGCGGGTAAAACATCTGACGCCGAAGTAACGAACTATGGCGCAGATCGAGCAACGTCTCGCCTCGCTCGGTCTGTCGCTGCCGCCGCCATTACGGGTGCCCGCGGGCGTCGCGCTTCCATTCCCATGGGTGCGGGTGTCCGGCAAACGGGCGTTCGTATCGGGGCATGGACCGTTGGCACCCGATGGCTCGTTGGCCAAGCCGTTGGGCAAGATCGGCACCGATCTGACGGAGGAACAAGGCTACGCCGCCGCCCGGCTGACCGGCCTGGCAATCCTCGCCAGCCTGAAACTGGCGCTGGACGATATTGACCGCATCGAGGCGTGGCTGCGCGTGTTCGGCATGGTGAACGCGGGCCCTGGGTTCAACCGGTTCCCGGCGGTGATCAACGGGTTCAGCGACCTGGTGCTGGATGTTTTTGGACCCGATGCCGGCGCCCATGCGCGCTCCGCCGTTGGTATGGCGGGCCTGCCGTTCGACATCCCGGTGGAAATCGAGGCCGAACTGGCCATCGGGTGACCCGAGCGTTTGACTGCCTCGGGCGCGATTTCGCCCATCGCCGCTCCCGGCGAGGCACGCGGCGCGTAATAGCACTTGCGAGGGATTCGCATCATTACGCTACCCACTTGACGGATCGGCCCACGCCGCCACATTCCGCGATATGCGCAATTTTTCAGAGCTGACTGAGCGGGAAATTCTCGCCCTGGCTATAGCCAACGAGGAAGAAGACGGCCGCATCTACCTGGATATCGCGGAAGGACTCCGCGCCGAATACCCCGGCAGCGCACATTTGTTCACCGAGATGGCGGGCGAGGAGGGCGAGCACCGCCGGCGCCTGCTGGACGTGTACCGCAAGAAATTCGGCGAGCACATCCCGCTAATCCGGCGCCAGGACGTGCGTGGGTTCATCCAGCACAAGCCGGTCTGGCAGATGTATCCAATGAACCTGAAGGCGGTGCGCAATTTCGCCGAAAGCACGGAGACTGAGACCCAGGGCTTTTATCGCCGTGCCGCCGCACGCAGCGAGGACGTCACGATCCGCGAGTTGCTGGGGGATTTGGCCGACGCCGAGGTCGAGCACGAGCAGCGGGCGGGTCGGTTGGTCGAAGAGAACCTGCCCGCAAATGTGCAGCGAGCCGAAGATGCCCATGCCCGGCAATCATTCGTGTTGCGGGTTATCCAGCCCGGTCTGGCCGGACTGATGGATGGTTCGGTATCGACCTTGGCGCCGGTTTTCGCAGCGGCATTCGCCTCTGGCAGCACATGGCAGACGTTCCTGGTTGGGATGGCGGCGTCGGTCGGCGCCGGGATCTCGATGGGGTTTGCCGAGGCGCTGTCCGACAATGGAAGTCTGACGGGTCGCGGGGCGCCGCTGATCAGGGGTGGCATTTGCGGCCTGATGACAACGGCGGGCGGGATCGGGCACACTCTGCCGTTCCTGATCCCGAACTTCTGGACCGCAATGGTGGTTGCGTTCGCTGTGGTGATTGTCGAACTGGCGCTGATATCCTGGGTGCGTTGGAAATACATGGACACGCCACCGGTGTCGGCAACGCTTCAGGTCGCGTTCGGTGGAGCGCTGGTGTTCGCGGTGGGGATTCTGATCGGCAGCAGTTGAGTCTATCCCGACCGGAAGGACCGGCGAAAAGCGCTCTGCCCAATCCTCAAACCGTGCCGAATAGTGCAATGCGTCATCTCGGCGGCGGAGCGGCAATGACCTGGCCCGGCGATCTGATTGGCGCCCTGCGGGCCATCAGGGCGCGTCCTATTGATGCCCGGCGCGCCGCCGGCAACGCCGCGGAACTGACGTTTCTGGCCCGCGTCGCGGCCGATCCCCAGCGTTTGGGGTCACCGTGCCGGCAACCCGGTTGCCAATCCGGCCGATATGCTGTTCATCAGGAACGAAGTGCGAGACTGGCTCGCACAATAATCAGGGAGAGATGACATGCCTGCTGAAGTGATCCGCAGCAACCCGCCTGCCGTCCGAGCGCCGACTGGTTACACTCATGCCATCCAGGTCACTGGGGATTATCGCCGCCTGGTCATCTCGGGCCAGGTCGGGATGGCGCTGGACGGATCGGTGCCGGGCACCGGCGAGGGCCAGATTGCGCAGGCATTGGCGAATTTGCGCGCTGTCCTGTCGGCGAACGGCATGGGGGTGGAGAATATCATCAAGACCACGGCATTCCTGACCGATCGTGGCTTGCTAGACGCCTATCGCCAGTCTCGTGGCGCTGTGTTCGGGGAGCACGCGCCGGCCTCCACGTTGCTGTTCGTCGCCGGATTGGCCGACCCGCGTTGGGTTGTGGAAATCGAAGCCGAAGCGGTGGCGTAGTATGGATCTGATACGGCGCAACACGGTCGGCGATGCGATCCGCCGAACCGCACGGATGTTTCGGGATCGATCGGCATTGCTGTTTGGCGAACGCGACTGGTCCTTCAACGCCTTGGACCGTGCCGCCGACAGGGTCGCCGGCCACTTCGTCGAACTGGGCTTGCATCAGGGTGACCGGATCGCCGCGTACGGCCGGAACTCGGACGCCTATTTCATCGCCTGGCTGGCCTGCGTGCGTGGCGGCTTCGTGCATGTGCCGGTGAACTATGCTCTGACCGGCGAGGAATTGTCCTATATCGTCAGCCAGTCGGGGTCCCGGTTGGTGCTGACCGGGGCGGGGCTGGAAGGCAACGTCAGTGGGATCGGCGTTCCGTCCCGGCAGTTGAACGATTTGATCCACATCGCGCTCGATCCTGCCGCGCCTGTCGCGCCGGAGCCTGACCTGCAAGACGATTCGGTGGCGCAGATTGTCTATACGTCCGGCACGACCGCGGCGCCCAAGGGCGCGATGATGACGCACAAGGCGATGATGTCGCAGTATTACTCGGTCATCCACAACATGGACTATGCGGAATCCGACCGAGCCCTGGCGGCGCTGCCGCTGTACCATACCGCGCAGACACACGCTTTCACCATGCCGCAGCTTCTGGTTGGCGGTAGCACCATCCTGATCGAGGCGCCGGCGGCGGACATCGTGCTGCGGCTGATCGAACAGGAGCGCATCACCTCTTTTTTCGCGCCTCCGACGGTGTGGATCAGCTTGCTACGGCACCCGGATTTTTCGGTCTGCGATCTGACCTCGCTGGAAAAAATCTATTACGGCGCTTCCATCATGCCCGTGCCGGTACTGCACGAACTGCGGGAGAGGCTGCCAGCGGCGCGTCCTTACAACTGCTATGGCCAGACGGAGATCGCGCCTTTGGCCACCGTCCTGCGGCCGGAGGAGCACGATGCGCGTCCCGCCTCCTGCGGCCGGCCTTGCCTGAATGTGCAGACCCGCGTCGTCGATCCAGCAATGAACGATGTGCCGCCTGGCACGCATGGGGAAATCGTACATCGTTCGCCGCATTTGATGGCGGGCTACTGGGACAAGCCGGATGAAACGGCGGAGGCCTTTGCGGGCGGCTGGTTTCACTCCGGCGATGTTGGTTATTTCGACGACGAAGGCTATCTGTACATCGTCGATCGGATCCGCGATGTCATCAACACCGGCGGCGTGCTGGTCGCGAGCCGAGAGGTCGAGGAGGTCCTGTTCACCCATCCCGCGATATCGGAGGTTGCCGTAGTCGGGTTGCCGGACGACAAATGGATCGAGGCGGTCACCGCGTTCGTGGTTCTGCGGCCGGGACAATCGGTGGACGAAGGCGCACTGCAAACCCTGGCGCGGGAACATCTGGCGCCGTACAAGATACCGAAGAAAGTCGTGGTGGTAGAGCATCTGCCGCGCAACACGGCAGGCAAGTTGTTGAAGCGAGAACTCAGGAAACAATACAGTTGAGCGGGCGCCCTCCCTTCCGGGAGGGGCACTCGCACCTCCGACTCAAAAGCTCAGCGGTTCGTCTGTCACGGGAGTCCAGCGCTTGTTCTTGACCACCGACAGAAAAGACTGGGTGGATGCGTGATGATTGGTCGGACTGAGCGATAACGGCGGCCCGTTAAAGAGGTCACGAAAATCCTTCATGCTCTCAAGCGCACCGATGAAGCTGTCGAGCGTCAGGTCCCGACCCGCCTTTTCCAACGCCGCGAGCGTGAAGGTGGCGCTGGTGTAGCCGGCTTCGCCCAGGTAGTTCACGTCAATGCCGAACGTCTTGCGGTATTTCGCGGTAAAGGCCTGCACCGCTGGGTTCGGATCGTCCGGATAGCGATACAGCGCCGGGGCCATCGCATAAAATCCTTCTGCCGGCTCTCCGGGTGCTTCCGCTACGGCCGTTGAGTAGCTGGCGAACTGACCGCAGCAGTCGACGTTCCAGCCGATTTTGCGAGTTGTCTGCAGGATGATCGTGGTGTCCTTGACGATGGTGCCCATACAGATCAGGTCGCAGCCGGCCTCATGTAGGCGTGCCACCGCAGCGTTGAAATCGGTGTCTGTGGGCCGATGGGCGGTCTCGGCAGCCAGCTTCAGGCCCATGGCCTGAAGCTGCGCAACGACCCCAGCATGCACGTCCCTGCCGAAATCCGTGTCCTGATAGATCGAGCCCACGACCTTCTTGCCGCGCTGTTCGGCGAAATACTTCACGCCGGCGCGCATCTGGTCGTAGTAGGAAGCAAATTGCCCAAATTTCAGTCGATTGAACGGCTCATACATCGATCGAGCACAGGTCAGCGGAAATACATTAGGCACGTTTTTCTCGAACATGCTCGGCATCACCGCGTCGTTGTGCGGCGTGCCGCCATTGCCGAGGGCGAAGAAAATGTCGTCGCGATTGAGCAGCTTGTTCATCGCCTGCACCGCCTTCGGGACGATGTATTCCATGTCCTCCACAACCCAGCGGATTCTGCGGCCGTGAATGCCGCCGCGCGCATTTGCTTCGTCAAACGCCAGCCGTGTCGCGTTGGCGGCGTTGACGCCCTGCACGGCGGTAACGCCGGAGAGATCGGTCATCGTGCCGATCACGATCTCGGTTTCAGTCACGCCGCGAGTGGCGGCAGCCGCACGACCAAGTATGGCTGGTGAAGCGAGCAGGCCGACGCTTCCCGCCAGGACGGACCGGCGGGAGGTGGCACGTGTTGTCGTCATGGCGAAGTCTCCCTGGCGCGGCTGGATTATTCCAGCCGCTTGGTTAGTCCAGGCATTCTGCGCTCATGAAGGCGGCGCGGTAAAGAAAGTATTAGTCAGCGATCTAACTATGCTGGCTTGCTGGCCGCGTCGAGCTTCTGAATTGAATCCGTATCCAGTTCGATCTCTGCTGCCTCGACCAATTCGCTGAGCTGCGTCAGGTCGGTAGCGCTAGCGATCGGGGCGGTGACGCTGGGACGCGCGATCAGCCAAGCCAATGCGATCTGACCGGGCTTGGCCTCGTAGCGAGCGGCGACTTCCTCCAGCGCTTTGATCACCTTGAATCCCCGGTCGTTCATGTACTTCTCGACGCCTCGGCCGCGGGCGCGCCCTTCTGTGTCGGCGCGAGACTTATATTTGCCGGTCAAAAACCCGCTGGCCAGGGAGTAATACCCGATCACCCCGACCTTCTCCGCCAGGCATAAGTTTTCCAACGGCCCCTCAAACTCCGCTCGCTCCATCAGGTTGTATTGCGGCTGCAAACTCTGGTAGCGTGGCAACCCAAGGTTGGTGCTGATCTCCAGCGCTTCGGCTAACCGCTCAGCCGAGAAATTCGATGCGCCGATTTCGCGCACCTTGCCTTGCTTGATCAATTCCCCATAGGCCGACAGTGTCTCCTCTATCGGCGTCTCCGGATCATCGCGATGTGACTGGTACAGGTCGATATAGTCCGTCTGCAGCCGGCGGAGCGACGCCTCGACCGCCGTCTGCATATAGGCCCGCGACAGTCCCTTCTTGCCCGGCGCCATCTCGATGCCGAGCTTGGTCGCTAGCACGATTTTTTGGCGGTTGTTGCGGGCCTTCAGCCACTTGCCGATGATCGTTTCGGACTCGCCACCACTGTTGCCGGTATGCCAGCGCGAATATACATCCGCCGTGTCCAGAAAGTTGAACCCAGCTTCGACCCATGCGTCCAGAAGTTCAAAAGATGTTTTCTCATCCACCGTCCAGCCAAACACGTTGCAGCCAAACGTGATCGGCGACACGTTCAATGATGACTGACCTAGTCTCCGGTTTTCCATCGTTTGTCCTCTGCTGAACGTGATCCGATGCCAACGTAGCTCAGAGCGGTCGCGCACGCACCAGGCCACCCGGCGTGGCCCCTGTATAGACGCCGTTCTCGAACGTCGAGACCCCCGAGACAAACGTATGGCGGTAGCCATCGACGCGCTGCACCAGACGCCGTCCCTGCATCGGCAGGTCATAGCGGACCTCGGGGATGTGCAGGCGCATCGCCTGGTAATCGATCACGTTGAGATCAGCCTTTTTGCCGACCGCCAGCCGACCGCGATCCTTGAAGCCGAAGAAATCCGCGGTCTCACTGGTTTGCCGCTTGACCATCATCTCCAGCGGCAAACGGGGGCCGCGCGAGCGATCCCGGGACCAGTGGATCAGCATCCAGCTTGGGACGCTGGCATCGACGATGGATGAACAATGCGCGCCACCGTCGGACAGACCAAGGATCGTTGCGTCATCCGTCAGCATCGTATGGATGATGTCCAGATTATCTTCATTGTAACCAACGACTGGGAAGAACAGAAATCTGTTTGCGCCGCCGGCCAGGTAGTCGTAGGCGACCTCGTCGGGTGTATGGTTGGTTCGGGCTGCCATCGCCGCGATACTGTCTTTTTCTTCCGGCTCATAGTTCGGCGGATCGCCCATCGGGAACATGCGGTTCCACCGGGTTACGATATGCTGGCGGAACTGGGACAGCCGGGCCAGAAGCTGCGGCGAAGGCGCCTCCGCGAGGACCTGCGCGCGGAAGGCCGGGTCCTGCATTCGCTGGATCCGGTCAGCCACCGGAAGCGCCAGGAGCGCCTGATAACTTGGGCGGATCGAAAACGGGTTCAATGCCGTATCGATCCCCAGCATCACCCCAACCGGCCGGCCGGCGACCTGGGCCGTGACCATCGCGCCGTCAGCCCGGGCCTTATGGACGCCGGTCATCAGCCGCTTCCACCGCACCTTGTCGGTCGGCCGATCGGTCAGCAGGAACCACACGGGCCGTCCGGTCTCCCGCCCCAACCGCGTCATCCACTTTAGTTCCTCGGTCTCGTCGTCGAAGTCGCTGTTCAAGCCGAATGCGCCATAGCCGAGATCCCTGAACGCCGACCCGATCCCCAGAAGCTCATCGACCTGCGAATAACGACCCGGCACCATGTCGCCCGCCGGTGTCTTGTGCGAATTCGTCCGAGACGTGGTAAATCCGAAGGCGCCGGCCTGCAAGCCGGCGCGAACGGCATCGCGCATTGCTGCGATATCGTCGCCGGTCGCCGGCTCCCGATTGATCGCTCGGTCGCCCATCACGTAGACCCGCAACGGATGATGCGGGATCTGTGCCGCGATATCGACCGCGCGCGGCATCTGATCAAGCGCGTCGAGATATTCTGGAAATGTCTCCCAGTTCCACTTTAGGCCATCCGCAAGGGCGATCCCGGGAATTTCCTCGATCGACTCCATCATGCCGATCAGCGCCGCGTGATCATCGTTCCGCACCGGTGCGAAACCGACGCCGCAGTTGCCGAACAGGATCGTGGTGACACCATGCCACGACGACGGCGCCAACTCTGCATCCCACGTCGCCTGGCCGTCGTAGTGAGTATGGACATCGACCCAACCTGGGGTAACCAGCAGGCCGTTCGCGTCGATTTCCCGCTTACCGGGACCAGCCTTGCCCCCAACCTGCACGATGGTGCCGGCGTCCAGCGCGACATCGCCGACGAAGGCCGATTGACCCGTCCCATCGACGATCGTGCCGCCTCGGATCACCGTATCATGCATGGGGTCGCTCCCGTTTCCCTACTTCCGGAGCGGTATGGGAAACCTCCGCGCGGCGGCGGTCAAGTTTCAGGTTTTGGCGTCTTGCCGCGAAGCAGTTTTGAACCTAGGAGAACCGAACCTGCCGCCAAAGCGGCCGAGACAAGCCTCGGGAGGTCCCACGATGCGCTGCGTCGCCGCAATCATTGCCGCCAGCCTCGTCGCCGTGCCGCTGGCTCATGCCCAGGCCCCTAACCCGGCTCCGGTGCCGGAGGCGATGCCATTCGACATCCCCTATGGCACGCCAATCGACCTGGATCAGGCGCATAAAGCGATCCTGGGCGCGGTGGCGGAGGCCAAGAAGCATAGCTGGAAGATGTCGATCTCGGTGGTCGATCCCGCGGGCAATCTGATCGCGCACGCAACGATGGACGGCACACAGTATGCGTCCATTCCGATCTCCCAGGCCAAGGCGCGGACCGCGGCGCTGTTCCGCCGGCCATCCGGCGTGCTGCAGGCAGCGATCAACACCAACGGCTCACCGTCGCTTCTCAGCCTGCTCGCGATGAACGGCGCCGTGGCAAGTGAGGGCGGCTTCCCGATCGTAATCGATGGCAAGCTGGTCGGGGCGATCGGTGCCAGCGGCGGGATCTTCACCCAGGATGGCGTTGTAGCCAAAGCCGGGCTGGAGGCGCTGGGGGTCAAGTAACCGCCATTCCGCTTGTTCGCGGCAACCCTGAGCGCTACGCAGGCGAGCGGGCTTTTGTGCAGACAAAGGGACAGACACGAATGGCAACCCGACCGGTGATGCTGGTGATCCTCGACGGCTTCGGCTGGCGTGAGGACAGCGCGGACAACGCCGTGCGCCTGGCGAAGACGCCGATCTTCTCCGGCCTGTGGGACTCTTTTCCCCACAGCTTGCTGCACACATCGGGCCGCGATGTCGGGCTGCCGGACGGGCAGATGGGTAACTCCGAGGTCGGCCATCTGAACATCGGCGCCGGCCGCGTGGTCAAGCAGGAACTGGCGCGGATCAGCGACGCGGTGGCAGATGGCAGTATCGCGAAGGCGCCGGCCTTTGTCGCCCTGGTTGATGCGCTCAGCAAGACTGGTGGGACGTGCCACCTGATCGGGCTAGTCTCGCCTGGCGGTGTGCACTCGCACCAGGACCATGGCGCCGCCTTGGCAAGCTTGCTGCACAACGCCGGCATCAAGGCCGTCGTGCATGCCATCACCGATGGCCGGGACACCCCGCCGCAATCGGCAGCCGAGTACCTCAAGGATCTGCAAGCCGCTCTGCCGTGCGGCGTCCCGGTCGCCACCGTCATTGGCCGCTACTTCGCGATGGACCGCGACAAGCGCTGGGACCGAGTCTCTCAAGCCTACGCCGCCATCACCGAAGCGCAGGGCACCCGCGCCGCGACGCCTCAGGCCGCGATCGAGGCAGCCTATGCCGCTGGAAAATTCGATGAGTTCATTCCGGCCTCGGTGATCGGCGATTATGCCGGGATGAAGGACGGCGATGCAGTCCTGTGCTTCAACTTTCGGGCCGATCGGGTGCGGGAGATGCTTGCCGCGCTGCTGGATCCGGCGTTCGACGGCTTCCCACGCAAGCGCGTGTTGAAACTGGCGGCGGCGGTGGGGATGACACGGTATTCCGACGCCCTGGCACCGTTTCTGGGCGTGCTGTTCGCGCCGGCGAAACTGCACAACATTCTGGGCGAGGTCGTCGCGAACGCCGGCAAGACCCAGCTTCGTATGGCAGAAACCGAGAAATTCGCGCACGTCACCTACTTTTTGAACGGCGGACAGGAGACGTTGTTCAAAGGCGAGGACCGGATCCTGGTCCCCTCGCCCAAGGTCGCGACGTACGACCTGCAGCCCGAGATGTCGGCGCCCGAGCTGACCGAAAAGGCGGTTGAGGCGATCAATTCAAAAAAATACGACTTGATCGTGCTGAACTTCGCCAACCCGGACATGGTGGGCCATACCGGAATTCTGTCGGCGGCAATCAAGGCGGTGGAGACGGTCGATACCGGCCTGGGCCGCATTGCCGATGCGATCAAGCGTCAGTGCGGTGCGCTGCTGGTAACCGCGGATCACGGCAATTGCGAGCTGATGAAGGACCCTGAGACCGGCGGCCCGCACACCGCGCACACCACGAACCCCGTGCCGGTCCTGCTGCTGGGCGGAGCTGCCAAGGCAATACACGAAGGGCGATTGGCGGACCTCGGGCCCACGTTGCTGGCATTGATGGGAATCGAGCAGCCTACAGAAATGACCGGACACTCTATCCTCGGTGACTGAAGGGAGAATACGCCGTGCCCGAAGAGCGTCCCCCGCTGCCACCGTTCACCATCGACGCAGCCCGACAAAAGGTCCGCGCCGCGGAGGACGCGTGGAACACCCGCGATCCTGAGCGTGTGTCGCTCGCTTACACCGAGGACAGCATATGGCGAAATCGCAGCGAGTTTCTTCGCGGACGTGCGGCTATCGTTGCCTTTTTGACACGGAAATGGAATCGCGAGCTGGATTACCGCCTGATCAAGGAACTTTGGGCCTGCGCCGACAATCGGATCGCGGTACGCTTTGCCTACGAATACCATGACGATTCGGGCAATTGGTTCAGAGCCTATGGTAACGAGAACTGGGAATTCGATGCCAACGGCCTGATGCGGGTGCGTCACGCCAGCATCAACGATCTGCCGATTTCCTCGGCTGCCCGTTTGTTCCACTGGGACCACACCGCCCCGAGACCAGTAGACCACCTGGGCTTGAGCGAGCTTGGGTTGTAACGAATCGGACGCCAAGCCTTCAACGCGCCTCACAGCGTCAGTTTCACGCCGCGCGGTCCCACCGCAGCCGTTGCGGCGCAGTCGCTGCGCGAGAAGCGAATCGCTCTTTATATGCAACAATTCCCGCGGTCGTGTTGAGGAGATGCTCAGGATCAACTGCCCAATTTCAACTAAATGGGAGCAATACACCGACCTTCCCCGCAATTCTGAAATAGCGCGGTGCCGAACCCGTGCCGCCTCGCCGGCCGGTCTCTCGGCGCTCGGTTGCCGCCCGCGCGGACGCGTATAGACTGAAACCATGAATCGAGCGCAGATCACCGCGAGGCGGATGACGGCCAGGAACCTGCTCGAACTGCCGGTGTGTCCGTGCACCCGGCATCGCATCTGTGGGCATTTTCTCCGGCACCGCGCCGAACGACCGTTTGTCTAAGTTAGATTGCGATGTGTCCGTTCGTCCCCTCTGTGCCGCTGCCTGAGTTCAAGGTCCGCTTATCCGCGCCGGACCTGACCGCCTGGATCCCGGGCAACAGCGGTTTCGCCGGCGTCATCACACGCGACTCGGGGCAGCCGGGACCGCATGTGGCGCTGCTGTCGTTGATGCACGGCAACGAACTCGCGGGTGCCATCGTGCTGGATCGCCTGCTGCGGGCCGGCCTGACACCAACGAAGGGCCGACTCTCCTTCGGGTTCCTCAATCTCGCCGCGTTCGAACGGTTCGATCCGCAGCGGCCAACCTCATCGCGCTTCATCGACGAAGACATGAACCGGGTCTGGGACGACACTCTTTTGAACGGCCCGCGCCATTCGATCGAATTGGACCGAGCCAGGGAAATCCGCCGGTTCGCGGACTCGGTCGATGTGCTGTTGGACCTGCATTCCATGCTCTGGCCGTCGGAGCCGCTGATTCTGAGCGGCAGTCCGGAGAAGGGACGAGAGTTGGCTAAGGCAGTCGGCACGCCATCGCTGGTCGTCGCCGATCATGGCCACGTCAACGGCCGCCGGCTGATCGACTATCCACGATTCTCCAGGCCCGACACCCCGTACGCCGCCTGCCTTGTTGAAGCCGGCCAACACTGGGAGCCGACGACGGTCGACATCATGTTGGCCAGCGTCGCGGGCTTGTTACGGCACCTGGACGTTGTCGCGCCGGACGCTTCGCTGCCACCTGCCCCGCAGCCGGACACGACACGAATAGCGACCGTCACCACCGCAGTGACAGCAATGACCTCCAGCTTCGCATTTGTGCAAACCTACCGGGGCGGCGATATCATCCGGTGCCGCGACACGCTGATCGCCATGGACGGCGAGACCGAGATTCGCACACCGCACGATGACTGCCTGCTGGTGATGCCGAGCCTGCGCCCCAGCCGCGGGCACACCGCAGTGCGGCTAGGCCGGTTTGAGTAGTTCGTCCTCAACCACTCCACTGTCATCGGCATCGAGCGTGAAGGCGGCCGCCATCAGCGCCCGGGTGTAGTCGTGCCGCGGCCGGGACAGCACCTCACTGGCCGGCCCATGTTCGACCACCTGACCATGCCGTAACACGACGATGCGATGCGCGAGAGCGCGGACCACGCGTAGATCATGACTGATGAACAGATAGCCCAGGCTATGATCGTGCTGCAGCTTCTGCAACAGGTCGACGATCTGCGCCTGCACGGACATATCGAGCGCGCTGGTCGGTTCGTCGAGCACGACGAAGCGGGGCTTAAGTACCATAGCGCGGGCGATGGCGATCCGCTGCCGCTGGCCGCCGCTGAACTCGTGGGGATAACGATCGCCGATCCCGGCTGCGAGACCGACCTCTTCGAGCGCCTCGGCAACACGCGCCTCGCGCTGCGCGCGCGTGAGGTTGGGTTCGTGAACCGCCAGTCCTTCGGCGACGATTTCCGCCACCGTCAGGCGGGGTGACAGGCTGCCAAACGGATCCTGAAACACGATCTGCATGTCGGCGCGCAGCCGGCGCAACCGCTTCTTATCAAGTTCAGACAGGTCCATACCGGCGAAACGGATGCCGCCCTGCGCTTCCACCAATCGCAGCAGCGCATAGCCCATCGTCGATTTGCCGGAGCCGCTTTCGCCGACCAGCCCCACGGTCTCGCCCTCGTGAACAACCACATCGACGCCATCGACTGCTCGGACATACCCGACGGTTCGGCGCAGGATACCGCGGCGGATCGGGAAGTGCACCCGCACATCGGCACCTTGCATGACCGTGGGCGCGTTGGGGCGCAGCGGCAATGGCTGGCCGCGTGGTTCGGCGGCAAGCAGCATGCATGTGTAGGGATGGAAGGGCGCGTTGAATACCTGCGACACTAGGCCGGCCTCGACAATCACCCCGTCTTTCATCACACAGACATAGTCGGCGTAGCGCCGTACGATCGCCAGGTCGTGACTGATCAGCAACAGTGCCAATCCACGTGCGGATTTTTCCGCCGCGAGCAATTTCAGGATCTGGGCCTGGATCGTCACATCGAGTGCGGTCGTCGGTTCGTCGGCGATCAGCAGCGCTGGGTCGTTGGCCAGTGCCATCGCGATCATCACGCGCTGCCGCTGACCGCCGGAAAGCTGATGCGGGAAGGCGTCGAGCCGATGTGACGCGTCCGGAAAGCCGACCTCGTTGAGCAGTTCGATGACCCGAGCGCGCGCGGCTTCCGGGGTCAGTGGCCGATGCAGGCGCACCGCCTCAGCGATCTGCTTGCCGATCCGGGCGAGCGGGTTCAGGCTTGTCATCGGCTCCTGAAACACCATGCCGGCAACGCCACCACGCAACCGGCGCAGCAGTTTGTCGTTCGCGCCGATCACACTCTGACCGTCAACCTCCACATGTCCGGCGCAACTGGCGCCCGGCGGCAGCAACTGCAGCAGCGACAGCGCCGTCAGCGACTTGCCGGAGCCGCTTTCGCCGACCAGTGCCAGCGTCTCCCCGCGGTCAAGGGTAAAGCTGACGCGGTCCACAACGGCGCGGTTGCCAAAGGCGACAGTTAGATTCTTGACAGAAACGAGACTCATCTGCGCGGGGCGATCCGAGGGGTTTTGCGCGGGTCAAACGCGTCGCGCACCGCCTCGCCAATGAATACCAGCAACGTGAGCAGGCCGCCCAGCACGACGAAGGCGGTGATCCCCAGCCAGGGAGCCTGCAGGTTGTTCTTGCCTTGCGACACCAGTTCCCCCAGTGACGGCGACCCCGGCGGCAGCCCGAACCCCAGGAAATCCAGGCTGGCGAGGATGGTGACCGATCCGGACAGCGTGAACGGCAGAAAAGTCAAAGTCGCGACCATCGCATTTGGTAGAATATGCCGCCACATCACTGCCGTATCCGAGACACCCAGCGCCTTCGCCGCGCGGACGTAGTCCAGATTGCGGCCCCGCAGGAACTCCGCCCGCACCACGCCGGTCAGGTTCATCCAACTGAATAACAGCAGAAACACCAGCAAAATCCAGAAGCTCGGCGTTATGACGCTCGCCAGGATAATCAGCAGATAAAGCTGTGGCATTCCGGACCAGATCTCGATGAAGCGTTGAAACAGCAGATCCACCAAGCCGCCGCGATAGCCCTGGATGGCGCCGGCAGCGATCCCTATCACCGACGAAATTGCCGTCAGGGTGAATCCGAACAGGACCGAAATGCGGAATCCGTAGATCACCCGCGCCAGCACATCGCGCGCCTGGTCGTCGGTCCCAAGCAGGTTTTGCCAGTCCGGCGGCGAGGGGGCAGGCGTCCAGGAGTGTTTCACGACCGTATTGTACGCGTAGCGGATCGGCGGCCAGATCATCCAGCCATGCGCAATGATCGCGGCCTGCACGTCGGGTTCGGTATAGTCCGCCTCGGTCGGCATGAAGTCGGTGCCGAAGGTGTCCTCACTGTAATCCTGCAGCACCGGCCAGTACCAGCGCCCATCATAGCGTATTACCAACGGTCTATCGTTGGCGAGAAACTCGGCGAGCAGTGACAGGCCGAACAAGACGAGAAAGATCCACAGCGACCAATAGCCGCGCTTGTGGCCACGAAAAATCGCCAGCCGCCGACGCGTCAATGGCGAAAGGTGCACTACTGCCGGGCCTCGAAATCGATGCGCGGATCGACAACGGTGTACAGCAGGTCGCCGACGATTTGCATCAGCAGACCCAGCAGGGTGAACACATAGAGCGTGCCGAACATCACGGGATAGTCCCGCCGGATCGCTGATTCGAACCCAAGGAGCCCGAGGCCGTCGAGCGAGAAGATGATCTCGACGAGCAAAGCCGACGAAAACAGGATGCCGATGAAGGCCGACGGGAAACCGGCGATGATCAGCAGCATCGCGTTGCGAAAGATGTGGCGATAAAGCACCCGCTGTTCGGTGGCCCCCTTGGCGCGGGCGGTCACGACGTATTGCTTGCGGATCTCCTCCAGGAAGCAATTCTTGGTCAGCACGGTCAGCCCGGCAAAGCCGCCGACCACCAGCGCCACGGTCGGCAGCACCATGTGCCAGAGATAATCCACGACACGCGCCGGAATAGTCCAGGACTCGGTGCCGGTACTGTGCAGCCCGCGCATCGGGAACCACTGCACGAAGCTGCCGCCGGCGAACAGCACGACAAGAAGGATCGCGAACAGAAAACCCGGCACCGCATAGCCGATCAGGACCGCCGCACTGCTGACTACGTCGAACCGGCTGCCATCGTGCACGGCCTTGGCGACGCCCAGGGGGATCGAGACGAAGTAGACAAGCAGCGTCGACCACAAACCGAGGGAGATCGAGACCGGCATTTTCTCCCTGATCAGTTCCAGCACCGGTTTGTCACGAAAGAAGCTGCGGCCGAGATCGAAGGTCAGATAATCCCGCAGCATCAGCACGAAGCGTTCCGGTGCCGGCTTGTCGAAACCGAACATTCTCTTGATGTCGGCGATCACATGTGGGTCCAGGCCGCGAGCACCGCGATAGCGGCCGTCGCCCGTGGGCATCGTCTCGGCCGCATCGCCACCGGTCATACGTCCGGTCACCGCGCCGCCACGTCCCTTCAGTTCGGCAATCATCTGTTCCACCGGGCCGCCGGGCGCGAACTGTACCACGACGAAATTGATGGTGATAATGCCGAACAGGGTCGGAATCACCAACAACAGGCGGCGGATAAGGTAAGCGCCCATCAGCCTGCAAAGCCGCGGGCAAGCCAACGGTGCCCCTGTCCGCGACGCAGCCCCAACAACCCGGTTACTGATCGGCTCATGGCCCGTTGCGCCGGGCCGCGTCCGTCGCGGCGGCCTTCACCGGGTCGATCCACCAACTTTCGAAGTCGAGACCAGTGCGCACCGGTTTGTCCGGCCGGCCGAAGCGATCCCAATAAGCGGCGCGCACAGATTGCAGATACCAGTGCGGCACCACATACCAGCCGGCCAACAGCACCCGATCGAGCGCGTGGGTCGCGACCACCAGGTGCGCTCGGTCCGGTGCGGACACGACCTGACGCACCAGGTCGTCGATCACCGGACTGCAGACCCCCATGAGGTTGTAGCCACCTTCGGGCTTCGCCGCGTCGCAGGTCCAATAACCGGTCTGCTCGTTGCCAGGGCTCTCGGACGCACTGAATGTGACCACGATCATGTCGAAGTCATAGGTGTCGATCAGCCGCTGAAACTGCGCCGGGTCGACCGTTCGCACCCGCGCCTCGATGCCCAGCTTGGCCAGCCATTGCACATACGGCAGGGATACGCGCTCGAACGCAGGTGAATCCAGCAGGATCTCGAAGCTGAAAGGCTCGCCATCGGCGTTGACCAGCTTACGGTCTTTCACCTTCCAGCCGGCCTGCTCCAGCAGCGCCAGCGCGCCGCGAAGTTCCTCGCGGTTGTTCCCGGACCCGTCGGTAACCGGCAGCGTGAATGGCTTGGTAAACAAATCGGGCGGCAACTGGCTGCGATACTTGTCCAGCAACGCCAGTTCCTCGCCTTCGGGAATGCCACTGGAGGCAAGGTCGCTGTTGCTGAAGTAGCTTTTGGTGCGGGTATAGGCGCCGTAGAACAGGTTGGCATTGGCCCATTCGAAATCAAACGCCAACGCTAGCGCATGGCGCACCCGGACATCCTTGAATTGCGCCCGACGCGTGTTCATGCCGAAGCCCTGCATCCCGGTCGGAAGCTTGTGGGGCAGCAGATCTTTCTTCACCAGGCCCTTCTGCTCGGCCGGAAAGTCGTAGGCAGTTGCCCACTCCTTCGCGATGTTCTCTTCACGAAAATCGATCTGCCCCGCCTTGAACGCCTCGAGCGCCACGGTCTGGTCGCGGAAGTATTCCGTGCGAATGACATCGAAGTTGTCCAGCCCGCGCCGTACTGGAAGATCCTTCGACCAGACATCCGGCACACGCACCATCGACAGCGTTCGACCGAACTCAAAATGGCCGACCCGGTAGGGGCCGGAGCCAAGTGGCGGATCGGTCAGCGGTTTGTCGAATTCGCGCCCGACCCACCAGTGCTTCGGCAGCACCGGCATCTGGCCCAGGATCAACGGCATTTCCCGATTGGTGTTCGACTTGAAGTGGAATACCACCCGGCTTGGCCCCTCGACAGTCACGGAGGCGACCTCCGCATAATATTGCCGGAAGAACGGGCGCCCCTTTTCACGTAACGTGTCGAACGTCCAGGCGACGTCCTCGGCGGTGACCGGCGTGCCGTCGTTGAACTTCGCCTCTGGCCGCAACTCGAACGCGACGCCCATTCGGTCGGCCGGCAGTTCGACCACTTTCGCAAGCAGGCCATACTCCGTCTCGGCTTCGTCGGCATTCGGCTTCATCAGCGAGTCCCAGACCCGCGAAACGTCGCTGGCCGGGGCGCCGCGGACGATGAACGGATTGAAGCTGTCGAACGTTCCGACGGTGCTGAGCGCCACCTCGCCGCCCTTTGGGGCGTCCGGATTCAAATAAGGGAAGTATTTGAAATCGGGCGGCAAAGAGGGCGCGCCAAGCAGCGAAAGAGCATAGGTGCGCACGGGTGCGCCGGTAGCGGCTTGTGGCGTCGGTGTCTGAGCCTGGCCCGCCGCAATTCCGGCGAGCAGCCAGGCTGCCATTCCGGCTGTTAAAGTGACGCGCATTCCCCTAACTCCTAATTTGCCCATCATGAGAGCGATGACCGCCCTTGTTTAGTCAGCGGGGCCAGCGGGCGCCAGGGGATTGCCGCAGGTGAAGGGTTATTTAGTTTGACTGCGGAATTACACGGGATCAATTGTGCGCCGCACCCGTCGTGCGCAGGCACGCTCCGCGTGACGCGCGCCGGCACGCTCCGCCTGAGGTGCGCAGGCAAGATCCGCACGGCGCGGGTACAGGGCGGAATCCTGGTCCTCCAGCCGTCCGCGCTCGCGACGGCCAACGGCAAGTTCCGTCACCACGCCATGCAAGGTGCGCAATTCCTGCTCTGTCACCTCACCGCGCTGAAAGAAATGACGGATATTGCGCACCATACCGGGGCGCTTCGGCAGATTGCGCAGGAAGCCGCAGGCATCAAGCTGATCGATGAGGTGCGCCAGGAAGTTGTCGAGCCTGCCCTTGGTGGCGATCCGGGTCTCGTTCGTCATCATAACGCGCGGCGGGGTGTTGTCGCCGGCGGTCCACCATTCGTAGGCCATCACCATCACCGCCTGCGCCAGGTTCAGTGACATGAACGCGGGATTGAGCGGTACGCGGATCAGCGCGTCGGCGGCAGCCATGTCATCGTTGTCGAGGCCGGCGCGTTCGGGGCCGAAGAGCAGGCCGGCGCCGAGGTTGCGGCTGGCGATCTCTCGCAGTTCCGCTGCCGCGCCGCGGGCGGTCAGCACCGGCTTGATGATATGACGGGGGCGGGGACAGGTGGCGAAGACGTGGTGGAGGTCGGCCGTTGCCTCGGCGACCGTTGCGTGGACCGTCGCGTGGTCAAGAATCCGATCGGCGCCCGAGGCGGTGCGCCAGGCCTTCTGCTGCGGCCAGCCGTCCCGCGGCGCAACGAGGCGCAAGTCAAACAGGCCGCCGTTCGCCATTGCCCGGGCGCAGGCGCCGACATTATCGGCCAGTTGGGGCCGCACCAGGATGACCACAGGGCTGTTGCCGATCGGCTGCAGATCGGCGCCGCCGTCCCGCCCGGTCATCAGGTGACGCGCCGCCAGGTCGTGCCTTTGGGCCCATCTTCCAGAACGATGCCCTTTGCGGCGAGGTCGGACCGGATCGCGTCGGCACGGGCGAAATTTTTCGCTATGCGCGCCGCCAGACGTTCGGCGATAGCGGTTTCGATATAAGCGGTTTCGTGGTCAGCGATGCCGACACCTGCGTCGGGGTTAATCGGCGCGCGAAACCACTCGGCCGGTGAGCACTGCAATAGGCCCAGGATGGCACCCGACGCCAGCAGGCCCGACGCAGCTTCCCGATCGCCAGCCAAGGCTGAGCGGCCAAGCCGATGCATTGCCGAGAGGGCCAGGGGGGTATTGAAGTCGTCGCACAGCGCCTCTAGCACCGCCGATGGCAGCTTCCCCGGCACCGCATCAGGGTTCTGCTCAAGCGCGCGATAGAAACGATCCAGTTCCCGCTTTGCCTCGACGAGTCCCTGGTCAGAAAAATCGAGCAGCGACCGATAGTGGGTCCGCAACAGCAGCAACCGCACCGCTTCGCCAGGCGCCCTGGCGAGAATGTCGCGAACAGTGAAGAAGTTGCCCAGACTCTTCGACATTTTCTCGCCGTTTACCTGCAGCATGCCGTTGTGCATCCAGTAGCGAGCGAAGCGGCTGCCGGGAAAGGCGCACAGGCTTTGCGCCAACTCGTTTTCGTGGTGCGGGAAGACCAGGTCGCTTCCGCCGCCATGAATGTCAAAGGTCTCGCCGAGGTATTTCCAGGACATTGCGGAGCATTCGATATGCCAGCCAGGCCGGCCGCGGCCCCACGGGCTGTCCCAGCCGGGCAGGTCGGGGGTGGATGGCTTCCACAGGACGAAATCGCCGGCGTCGCGTTTATAGGGGGCAACATCGATGCGCGCGCCGGCCAGCAACTCTTCCTGACTGCGCCCAGAGAGTTTGCCGTAATCGGGATCGGAGGCCACCGCGAACAGCACGTGGCCTTCCGCCGCGTAGGCATGGCCCGAGGCGATCAGCCGCTGAATGATCATGATCATCTCTGGAACGTGACCCGTGGCGCGGGGTTCTTCGTCGGGCGGGAGAGCGCCAAGAGCCGCCATGTCGGCATGAAAATCGGCTGTAGTCCGGGTCGTGATCACACCGATCGTTTCCCCTGATTCCTGCGCCCGGGCGTTGATCTTGTCATCCACATCCGTAATGTTTCGGAC
>DASYBP010000673.1:0-2299 GCA_036500715.1 Rhodopila sp. | reverse complement strand
GACGCAGCCGATACTCAAAGCGACGCTGCCAACCGTTCAGTACCGAAAAGGGACCCGTCATGAGTTCGACCATGCATGTAGCCCAGTCCTACTTCCAGGAAACGCAAACCAGCAACTCGCGGCGACCCCGGCTGGTCCGCCGGCCCGATCGGTCTGGCTCCAAGTCAGGCACAACGACTGACCGGGCTACCGCGCCAAGCCGGCTCGAATATTTGGCGGAGACAAGCGGTCGCATATCACCGGCGCGTGGCGCGGTATTGGGTGCTCTGCTGGAGGCGACCTCACCAAAGACTTATCAGGCCCATCACCTACTCCAACCGCTGTGGGAGGATGAGGCTATGCAACGGGCCTATGACACCGTATTTCTCGTCGGATCGCTCGAGCGGGCCATTCCGCTTGCGAGCGGTCACGGGTTCGCCGCGGCCGCGGAACTGCCGCTGGCCCGAGATCTGGCACTTGTATTGACGGCCGCCAGTTACACCGCGGCGGACGCGCCGGTGTCCTGCGCGCATTCCGTGCGAGCGGTGGTGCTAAACATCGTCGAGTTGTTCGGCCCGTCGGTGGGTGACGTCCAGATCAGGACCGATATCGAGGCGGTCACGCTGCCGGCCTTCAAGGCCCGCGCCCTGCTGTTGCTGGCGCATCATCTGGTGGTCAACGCACTGCGCCGCGGCCTGCGGGGAGACCGAGGCGGGCAAATTTCGGTCACACTCAGGCGAGTCCGCGGCACCGCGGCATCGCTGGTCGTCGCGGACACCGGGTCCGGCGTTTTCGACAAGCGCCCTGGCCCGCCGCGCCTGACCTGGGATCTCGCGTCTCTTCTGGAGGTCGAGCCAACGTTCTACGCGGGTTATGGCGGCGGGCTCACGATTAAAGTGGAATTCCCGACATGACGCGCGCCCACCGTCATACCCTGGCGAGCGAGCCGGCGGCGGATCGTATCCTCTCAGGCGACACGGCGTCGAAGTTCGCCCGATTCATCTCCGGCGGCCGGACCACATATCGCGCATCTTGCGCGACGAGGCCCAACCGACACTGCCACGGTGCCCGCAGTCGGCGGGAAAGTGCTTCCAAGTGAAAGGATGGTCATGATGACGAAGCCACACAACAGCATCATCGCCGTGGACATCGACCTTCGCCGCCGCGCCTTGCTTGCCCTGGGCGTTGCCGCCGCATTGCAGCCCAGCCGTCGCGCTTCGGCAAGTCCCGCCCAGGCCGAGGCCGCCGCGACGATCGCGCGGTTTGACGACGCCCTGCTGCGCGTGATGCAGGCCGGCACGACGACCGAATTCAGCCGCCGTTTCGACCTGATCGGACCCGCGATCGATCAGACGTTCGATCTACCGGCGGTGCTGGCTGTTTCGGTCGGCCCTGGCTGGCCCACCCTTCCGCCGGATCAGCGAGCCCGGCTGCTCACCGAGTTCCGTCGCTACACGGTGGCCAGCTACGTGGCCAATTTCGACGTCTATTCCGGGCAGCGCTTTGCCATCCTGCCCGAGATTCGCGGCCTTGACGCAGGGCGGATCGTCGTACAGACCTGCCTCACTTCGATCAGCGGCGAGGCGACCAGGCTTGACTACGTAATGCAGCCAACATCAGGAAACTGGAAGGCGGTCGATGTGCTCGCCGCCGGGTCGATCAGCCGTGTGGCGGTGCAGCGCTCCGATTTTCGGCATGTCCTGTCACAAGGCGGCGGTGATGCACTGGTGGCGAGCCTGCGGCGGAAGACATCGGGCCTGTCCGGCAACGCGCTGGCGTAACATCCCGACCGGTGCCCGACCACCGGCACGGTTCCGCCAAAGTGGGGCTGCAGCTGTTCGGTAATGTCCAGATGCTCATGGTTTCACTTGTGTCAAACCCGCTAGGCAAATTTGCGGGTCATCGGTAGCGCGGGCGGCGCGACACAACCGACGCGCTCTTCTCATGATCCGACGTACGCCGCTCAAGCGGCCGGCTGGGGTAGATCTCGGCTCGTCAGCACGGGCGTCGCGCCGCGCAGCAATGCCTTGCGGAGCTGCCACTGGGTGGGCGTGTCCAGCGTTTGGTAGAAACAGACCTCTCCGCCGGCGAGCGCAGCGACCGGCAGGCCATCCCGGTACAACAGGCGGTTGCCGGTCAGCGCGGCAAGCTTTTGCCCGGGTGTCAGGATGCCGACGAGGTTGAGCGGGTCGGCACCCGACAGCGACACCCAGTCACCCGAACCGCTTTTGCGCCGGGTCTCACGCAGCAGCCCGATGGCGTCGGGCAGCGCGAATTGTTCGCCAGAGAAACCGGCCACGAAGCGTCCGCCGCGGATCTC
>DASYBP010000672.1:0-9070 GCA_036500715.1 Rhodopila sp. | reverse complement strand
TTGCGGGTCGGGGCCGGATTCGGCGCTGCGTTGCGCCAGCGTCTGGGCGGCGTGCACGGATGCACGCATCTGCTCGAACTGTTCGGCCAATTGGCAACAACGGCGATCCAGACTATCCTGGCGCGGCGGCGCTCCCTCCCGGATGCGTCCGCGGCCTCGTCATCCCCACCGATCGACACCTGTCATGCCATGCCCGCCACCTGCGAGGTCGTCGCCAAATACTGGCCTCGCTTGCATCGCTCGACCGAATAGGGCGGACCGGAACACGGAGCCCTGGTCAGACCGAGCGGAGACCGCCTTGCCGTTGGATGAAGGCGGCGACCTCTGAGACACCCTTGCCGGCGCGCACGTTGGCGAAGACGAACGGACGGTCGCCGCGCATTTTTTTTGCGTCGCGATCCATGACTTCGAGGCTGGCGCCAACGTACGGGGCGAGGTCGATCTTGTTGATGACGAGGAGATCGCTGCGGATGATACCGGGGCCGCCCTTGCGGGGGATCTTGTCGCCGGCAGACACGTCGATGACATAGATCGTCAGATCCGCCAGTTCCGGACTGAAGGTTGCCGCGAGGTTGTCGCCGCCGGATTCGATCAGGATCAAGTCGAGCGCCGGGAAACGTTTGCGCAGGTCAGCGACGCCGGCGAGATTGATCGATGCGTCCTCGCGAATCGCGGTGTGCGGACAACCGCCGGTTTCGATGCCAAGGATGCGCTCGACCGGTAAGGAGCCGGCGCGCGTTAAAAATTCGGCGTCTTCCCTGGTGTAGATATCGTTGGTTATGGCGGCGATGTCGTAGTGTTTCCGCAGATGTTTGCACAGGGCGTCCATCAGGGCGGTCTTGCCGGAGCCGACCGGGCCGCCGATGCCAACGCGGAGCGGACCATGAGGCGATGCGGTCATGAGCGAAACAGCCTTGTGTACTGGGTTTCGTGCCGCATGGCGGCAAGGTCGGATCGGAACGCGCAGCCGCCAAGGTCGTCCAACGTGGCAGTGATCGTTTCTTCGGCAGTCTGGATGATGACGGGTTCAAGGGCGACAAGGACGCGCAGGCCAGCCGTCTGGCCAAGGGGGATGAGACGGACGGCGGCGGAGATCAGGTTAACTGCGATGGCTTGGAGATATGCGGCGGCGGTGGCACCTTGGGGATGCGATGGGCGCCGGCGACCGCTCCGATCGCAACCGCGTAGGGGATGCGTTCGGGGGCTTCGGGGATGCCCCACGCGGCCGCGGCGAGCATGAAGGCTCTGCCCTGATCGCAGGCTTCGCTGTGCCTCTCTCGGGAAGCGGTGGTGGCGCAGGCGAGGTCGGCTGTCTCCTCCAGAGCCTTGGGATCGCCGGCGGCACGGTGGGCGTGGCGCAGCAGGATGGCGTCGGTGCGGCCGGTACCGTAAAGCAGGATATCGGTCAGCCAATCCCTGAGTGTGGTTTCGTTGATAATGTCACGGGATTCCACGGCCCATTCGAGGCCCTGAGAATAGGCGAAGGCGCCGGTTGGAAAAGCCGGGGAGAGCCAGGCCAACAGTCGGAGCATGGCTGGGGTCGCCCGTGGGTCGCAACGCTCAGCCGGGATCGCGGTCGTCATCGTCGGCACGATGGTGATGGTGGCCGCCTGCGGAATAGGCGCCGGCCTCTGGATCGAAGGGCGCTTCGATGGCTTCGACGTGTGCCCCGAGGCCCTCGACCATTTCGGCAATCACGTGATCAACGCGGATGCGGATGCGGTCGCCCAGCAACTGCACCGGCAGGTGACGATTGCCGAGGTGCCAGGCGATGCGGATCAGATCGCCGTCGTGGGCGCGGATCTCCATCAGGTTTTCGGACTGAGCGCAGACGCGGACGATACCGCATGCGGTCTGCAAGCCGTCGCCGTCGTGTAGCCGGACAGCGTGCGGAAGATCGATCAGAACCGCGGCGCCCTTTACCGTTTAGAACGATACGGCGTCGGAAACGACGATCGTAGTCTATCAGCACCTGATCGATCTCGAGCGCCGCGTCCCAGCTTCCAGCGGGCAGGATATATTCAATACGCATCAGAAAAGGAAGTACCGTTGTGCCATCGGCAAGATCGTTGCCGGTTCACACGTCAGCAAGACGCCGTCCGCTCGGACTTCATAGGTCTCCGCATCGACCTTGATCGTTGGCGTTGCGTCGTTATTAATCATCGATTTTTTGCCGATCCCACCCCTGGTGTTGGCAACCGCGGCAAGGCGGCGTTTCAGGCCCAGGGTCCTGTCGATTTCGGTCTCGATCGCCGCGCCGGAGACGAAGGTGATGCAGCTTGCCGCCGTCGCCCCGCCAATCGCGCCGAACATAGGGCGGTAGTGTACCGGCTGCGGTGTCGGGATCGACGCGTTCGGGTCGCCCATCGGAGCGCAGGCGATAGACCCGCCCTTGATGACGAGGTCAGGCTTGACACCGAAAAAAGCGGGGGTCCAGAGCACAAGGTCGGCAAGCTTACCGGCGGCGATGGAACCTATTTCTGTGGCGAAACCTTGGGCGATGGCGGGGTTGATGGTGTATTTGGCGATGTAGCGTTTGACCCGGGCATTGTCGTTGCGATCGGTATCGCCTGGAAGGGCGCCACGCTGTGTTTTCATTTTGTGGGCAGTCTGCCAGGTGCGAATAATTACCTCGCCGACGCGGCCCATGGCCTGGCTGTCGGAGGACATCATCGAGAGTGCGCCGAGATCATGCAGGATGTCCTCGGCCGCAATGGTTTCCTTGCGAATGCGGCTCTCGGCGAAGGCGACGTCCTCGGGGATGGAACTGTCGAGGTGGTGGCAGACCATCAGCATGTCGAGATGTTCGTCCAGCGTGTTGGCCGTGTAGGGGCGCGTGGGGTTGGTGCTGCTGGGCAAGACATTGGCGAGCCCGGCGACCTTGATGATGTCCGGGGCATGGCCGCCGCCGGCACCCTCGGTGTGGAAGGCGTGGATGGTGCGGCCCTTGAAGGCGGCAATCGTGTCTTCGACGAAACCTGATTCGTTCAGCGTATCCGTGTGGATCATTACCTGGACATCGTAACGATCGGCCACCGAAAGACAGTTGTCGATAGCGGCGGGGGTGGTGCCCCAGTCCTCGTGCAGCTTAAGACAACTCGCGCCGGCGCGGATCATTTCCTCCAGTGCCTGTGGCTGCGAGGCGTTGCCCTTGCCGGCGAAGGCCAGATTGACCGGAAGGCCTTCGGCGGCTTGCAGCATGCGGGCAAGATGCCAGGGGCCGGGCGTGCAGGTGGTGGCGGCAGTACCAGTGGCTGGGCCAGTGCCGCCGCCAACAAGCGTTGTCATGCCTGCGGCGATGGCGTCGTCGACCTGCTGCGGGCAGATGAAGTGGATGTGCGAGTCGATGCCGCCGGCGGTGAGGATCTTGCCCTCGCCGGCGACAATTTCGGTGCCGGGACCGATGATGATGTCGACGCCGGGCTGGACATCGGGGTTGCCAGCCTTACCGATTTTGGCGATGCGGCCGTTGAGGATAGCGACGTCGGCCTTGACGATGCCCCAGTGATCGACGATCAGGGCGTTGGTGATGACCGTATCGACGGCACCCTGGGCCTGGGAAAACTGCGATTGGCCCATGCCGTCGCGGATGACTTTACCGCCGCCGAACTTCACCTCCTCGCCGTAGATGGTGAGGTCGTTTTCGACCTCGACAATCAGGTCGGTGTCGGCGAGGCGGACGCGATCGCCGGTGGTGGGGCCGAACATGTCGGCATAGGCGGCGCGTGTAAGACGAGCCATCAGTCGAGTGCTCCTGCGATGTCGCCGCGAAAGCCGTGGACAATCCGGCTGCCACGGAATGGGACCAGAGTGACATCGCGCGTCTGGCCGGGTTCGAAACGGACTGCGGTGCCGGCAGCGATGTCGAGACGCTGGCCCTTGGCGATGGCGCGATCAAAGGAAAGCGCGGGGTTGGTTTCGGCGAAATGGTAGTGACTGCCGACCTGGATCGGGCGGTCGCCAGTGTTGGCGACGGCGAGGACCGAGCGGGGAAGACCGGCATTGAGTTCGATGTCGCCTGGTTCTGGGAGGAGTTCACCGGGGATCATGCGTGGTCCTGTTTCTCTAGGTCCGTCGATATACTGCTATGATTTTGCCACGTATTCGGACGGGCCGATAGAGCCAATGGAACTAGCTTGACATTCGATGTATATTTATGACATATACAAGGAGTGATCGATCCTGCGTCCGCGGAGGGCTTCGACTGGGATGCGGGCAATGATCGCAAGAGCGCGGACAAGCACGGTGTCAGCCGAGCCGAAGCCGAACAGGTATTTTTCAACGACCCGCTGGTGGTGGCTTTGGATGAGCGACACGGGCTGACGGAGAGGCGTTTTCAGGCCTTAGGGCGCACCGACGATGGTCGCCGGTTGCACATTACCTTCACGATCCGCGGTCGCGGCAGGCTTGTCAGGGTCATCTCGGCACGCGACATGCACCGAAAAGAAAGGCTCCGTTATGGGCAAGACTACTAAGCCGGTTCCCACCTTTGCTGACGAGACCGAGGAAAGGCAATTCTGGGAAAGCCATGATTCGACGGATTACGTCGACTGGAGCAAGGGAGCCCGGGTGCTGACCCCCAATCTGAAACCCAGCAGCGCGGCGATTTCGCTGCGCCTACCGCTGCCGTTGCTGGAACGGATCAAGATCGCCGCCAACAAGCGGGATGTGCCATATCAGTCCCTAATCAAAATGTGGCTGGCGGAGAAGGTTGCAAAGCCGTAGGTTCTAACGAATGGGTTCGTGGACGGTGACGAGTTTGGTGCCGTCCGGGAACGTTGCTTCCACCTGCATGTCGTGGATCATTTCCGAAATTCCCGGCATGACCTGGTCGCGGGTCAAGACCTTGGCGCCGGCTTCCATCAGGTCGGCGACGCTGCGGCCGTCGCGGGCGCCTTCGACAACGTAGTCGGTGATCAACGCGACGGCTTCGGGGTGGTTCAGCTTGACGCCTCGGTCCAGGCGGCGGCGCGCCACCATGGCGGCCATGCTGATCAGCAGCTTGTCTTTCTCTCTGGGGGTGAGGTTCATCCGGGTGGTTCCATTCGGTCAGCACAGCCATACGCGGGGCAGCGGGCGATCCTCTCGTAGTACGGTCAGCGCGGCAATGACGGTGTGGCGGACGCAGGCGCTGTCCCGGCCAAGGATGCGGGCGAGCAGCATGCCGTTCCACGCGCTGGCGGCGGCTTCGCCCGGTCCTGCGAGCGCTTGCCGCAGTGGCTCCAATCGCGCCGTGATATCGGGGGCAACGTAAGCAATCGTCGCGACGACCGCGGCGCCAGCGCCGATTGCGATGTGCCGCAGCTTGGCGTCGATGTCGCCGTCGATGCGGATGGCATCGTGCAGCAGCAGGTTACCGTCCCGGCGCACACGGATGAGATCCCGTAGGACCCCCTGCCCTATGCGTTCGCCCATGGCGGCGCGGCCGAAGACGATCGTCTCGACGCACAGGACGCGAGCGTCGGCGGCAAGGTCGATCTCCAGGCGGCGGTCGAGGGTGCTTTGGTCGAACAGGATGGTTTCCTGCGGCAACCACTCCAGTGCGCCGCCGTGAGCAACCATCAGACGCGTGCGAACGCGGGAGGGCGGGTCGGTGGGCCGGGAGCGGTAGATGCGTTCGGCGGCCTGGGCGGCGATGGTGGCCTGGGCGTCGGGACGGACATCGATGGTGACGTCTAGGCGATCGCCGCCGGCGACACCGCCGCCCGTGTTCAGCATCACGATGTCCATCCAACCCGGAACGATGCGGCGCGGAAAGCGGGCCTTCAGGCAGCCGGTCTGGCGCAGTTCGTCCAATACGGTCTCTGCCCCGAACCGCTTGACCGCGACGCGCAGTTCTCCGACCGCGCGTTGCAGTTGGCCTGGTTCAGACAGACAGCCGCCGTCGTACATCCGCTTCGTCGAGATCCTCGCGCCGGCCGGCCAGAACGACGTCGCCACGGTCCATGATGACCATGGATTGGGCGAGTTCCTGGGCGAAGTCGAAATACTGTTCCACCAGCAGGATGGCCATATCGCCGCGGGCCCGCAACAGGGCGATGACACGGCCGATGTCCTTGATGATGCTCGGCTGGATGCCCTCGGTCGGTTCGTCCAGCACAATCAGCCGCGGCTTCATCACCAGCGCTCGGGCGATGGAAAGCTGCTGCTGCTGGCCGCCGGACAGATCGCCACCGCGGCGGCCCAGCATGGTTTTCAGGATGGGGAAGAGGTCGAAGATTTCGTCCGGGAGTTTGCGCTGGCGCCGGGGCAGCACGGCGAAGCCGGTTTCCAGGTTCTCTTTCACGGTCAGCAGCGGGAAGACGTCGCGGCCTTGCGGCACCCAGGCGATGCCCCGCTTGGCGCGGTCGTACATCGGCAGGCGGGAAATC
This sequence comes from Rhodopila sp., assembly GCA_036500715.1. Classification (GTDB taxonomy): domain Bacteria; phylum Pseudomonadota; class Alphaproteobacteria; order Acetobacterales; family Acetobacteraceae; genus Rhodopila. The sequence continues at coordinate 2,699 of DASYBP010000672.1, read as the reverse complement.
TCCTCCCCCTCCCATTTAATGGAGCCGGCCGAGATCGGATGGGCGCCGGTGATGGCCCGCAGCATCGACGTCTTGCCCACGCCGTTGCGACCCATCACACAGGTCACCGCGCCGACGTCCACCTGGACGGAGACCTGACGCAGCGCGATCGCCGCGCCGTAGTGCAGATCGACTTTCTCGACTTCCAGCATCAGGCCATGATCCCTTCCCGCTGGATCGACTTTCGGTTCACGCGCTAACGCCCCAAATACACTTCGATAACCTTGGGATCGTCGCTGACAAAGTCGATCGAACCCTCGGACAGCACGGAGCCCTCGTGCAGAACTGTCACCTTCACGCCCAGGGCGCGGACAAAGGCCATATCGTGTTCGACGACGACGATGCTGCGGGTGCGGTTGATCTCGCACAGCAAGACCGCGGTCTGTTCGGTTTCGGCGTCGGTCATGCCGGCGACAGGTTCGTCGACCAGCAGCAACTGGGGCTCCTGGGCCAGCAACATGCCGATCTCCAGCCATTGCTTCTGGCCGTGCGAGAGGTCGGCGGAGCGGCGGTTCCGTTGTTCGGTGAGGCGGGTGGTCTCCAGGATGGATTCGATGCGGCGTTTTTCTTCCGGGCTTTCACGCGCGAACATGGTGAACCGGGTGCCGCGGTCGCCGGCGAGCGCCAGCAGCAGGTTGTCCCAGACGGTGTGCGGTTCGAACACGGTCGGTTTCTGGAACTTGCGGCCGATGCCCAGCGAAGCGATCGCCGGCTCGTCCAGTTTGGTCAGGTCGGTATTGGTGGAGAAGACCACCTTGCCGGTATCCGGGCGGGTCTTGCCGGTTATGACATCCATCATCGTGGTCTTGCCGGCACCGTTGGGGCCGATGACCGCGCGCATCTCCCCTTCGCTCAAGGTCAGCGACAGCGCGTTCAGGGCGCGGAAGCCATCGAAGGTAACGGTGACGCCGTCCAGATACAGCAGGGTATCGCCCGCGCTCATCCCGTCACCTCGTGCGCCGCGGCGACGGCAGGGGCTTCGGGCTCCGGTTCCTTCGGCGTGCGGGCGCGGAATAGACCCATGACGCCACGTGGCAGGAACAGGGTGACGAAGATGAACATGGCACCTAGGGCGTACAGCCAGATTTCCGGGAGTGCGCCGGTGAACCAGGTCTTGCCGAAGTTCACCAGAATCGCGCCCAGAATGGCACCGACCAGGGTGCCTCGGCCGCCGACGGCGACCCAGATGACGGCCTCGATCGAGTTGCCTGGGGCGAACTCACTCGGGTTGATGATGCCGACCTGGGGCACGTACAGCGCCCCGCCGATCCCGGCCATGATGGCGGAGAGGACCCAGACGACCAGTTTGTAGGATTCCGGACGGTAGCCGAGGAATCGGGTGCGGCTCTCGCTATCGCGCACGGCGATCAGGATCTTGCCGAAGCGGGAGTCCACGACGAAGCGAGCCAGGAGGAACTGGCCGCACAAAAACAGCGCCGAGATTACCAGGAGAGCGGAACGGGTTGCATCGGCCTGAACATTGAATCCAAGAATATCCTTGAAGTCGGTCATGCCGTTGTTGCCGCCGAAGCCCATGTCGTTGCGGAAGAACGCCAAAAGCAACGCATAGGTCAGGGCCTGGGTGATAATGGACAAATAAACGCCGGTGACGCGGGACCGGAAAGCGAGCCAGCCGAACACGCCGGCCAGGACCGCCGGCACCATGATCGCCATCAGCATCGCGAAGCCGAACCAGTCGAAGCCGTACCAGTACCACGGCAGCTCTTTCCAGCCGAGGAACACCATGAAATCGGGCAGGTTCGGGTTACCGTAGACGCCTCGGGTGCCGATTTGGCGCATGAGATACATGCCCATGGCATAGCCGCCCAGGGCGAAGAAAGCGGCATGACCGAGCGAGAGGATACCGGCAAAACCCCAGACCAGATCAACGGCGAGGGCGAGCATGGCGAAGCACAGATATTTGCCGGCCAGCGCCACCATGTAGGTCGGCACGTGTGCGGCCGATCCAACGGCCGTGAGTTGATTGAGCAGCGCCAGGAGCAGCGCGGCGCCGAGTACGATCCCGATCGTCAGGCCGGCGGTCCGGTCGAGCTTCATGTCTCCACAAACCGCCCCTTGAGCGGGAACATGCCGCGCGGATTGCGCTGCACGAACAGGATCAGCAGGACCAGGACGACAATTTTGCCCAGCACGGCGCCGGCGATTGGCTCCAGGAACTTGTTGACAATGCCCAGCGTCAGGGCGCCGAGGGTCGTGCCCCACAAATTGCCGACCCCGCCGAACACCACGACCATGAAGCTGTCGATGATGTAGCCCTGGCCCAGATTCGGCGAGACGTTATCGATCTGCGACAGGGCCACGCCCGCGATTCCGGCGACTCCGGAGCCAAGGCCGAAGGTCATGGCGTCGATCCAGGGGGTGCGGATGCCCATGGCCGCGGCCATGCGGCGGTTCTGGGTGACCGCGCGCATGCGCAGGCCCAGCGGCGTGTAGCGCAGCGCGACCATCAGGACGGCGACGACAAGGAACGCGAACAGGATGATGTACATCCGGTTGAGGGTCAGGGTGAGGCCGCCAAGCTGGAACGCGCCGCTCATCCAGCCGGGTGTGTCCACCTGTTGATTGTTGGCGCCGAAAATCGACCGCACCACCTGCTGCAGGACGAGGGAGAGGCCCCAGGTGGCAAGCAGCGTCTCGAG
>DASYBP010000671.1:0-2320 GCA_036500715.1 Rhodopila sp. | reverse complement strand
TTGCTGCCCGAGTTGATCGACACGCACAATACTGCCAGCAACGTGTGGGCCGACACCGCCTATCGCTCCCAGGCCAACGAGAAGTTTCTCGCCGGCCGTCTTCTGCGCTCGCAGATCCACCGCAAGAAGCCCAAGAGCCTGATGGGGTGGATGGCCCCCGAACGGCATCGATGTGAGGGTTAGGCTGCCAAAGTCCAACGGAGGGACCATCCATGAGGGAGATTACAACGATCGGGCTGGATCTGGCGAAGCGGGTTTTTCAGGTGCACGCGATTGACGCAGCCGGAGCGGTCGTGACGCGCCGTCAGCTGAGGCGGCGTCAAGTGGTGCCGTTTTTCGCCAAGCTGCCACGTTGCCTGATCGGCCTGGAGGCTTGCGGCACGGCGCATCACTGGGGGCGAACGCTGCAGGCGCTCGGCCATGAGGTGCGCCTGATACCGCCAGCCTACGCCAAGGCCTATGTACGCCGGAACAAGACCGACCCGGCCGATGCCGAAGCAATCTGCGAGGCGGTGAGCCGGCCGTCGATGCGCTTTGTGCCGATCAAAAGCGAAGCCGACCAGGCGATGGCCGCGGTGCACCGGGTACGCGAACGATTGATCGCGCAGCGCACCCAGATGATCAACATGCTGCGCGGCCAGATGAGTGAGTTCGGCAAGGTCGTCGCTCAGGGCCCGCAACATGTGAACGAATTGGTCGCCGAGCTAATCGAGCCGCAGAGCGTGCCCGAGCCGCTGCGCCAAGTGCTGTTGGGGCTGGTCCGGCTGTTGGCGGTGCTGCGCGAGCAGATCGCGGCGTTGGACAGGCAGATCCTGGCCTGGCACCGGAGCAACGAATGCAGCCGGCGGCTGGCCGGGATCGACGGCTTCGGACCGATCCTGTCGAGCGCGATGGCAGTACGCGTGCAGCAGCCGGAGCGGTTTGGTGGCGGTCGCGACCTGTCGGCCTGGATCGGGCTGGTACCCAGACAAAACTCCTCGGGCGGCAAGGTGCGGCTGGGAGCAATCAGCAAGAAGGGTGATGTCTATCTGCGCCGGTTGCTGATCAACGGCGCCCAGGCCGTGCTCAACAGCAAACGAGCTAAGCAGGACCCGTGGATCGCCCGGCTGCTCGAGACCAAGCCACGCCTGGTGGCCGCCGTGGCGCTGGCCAACAAGATGGCGCGCATAGCCTGGGCGTTGTTGGTGCGCGGAACCGACTTCCGGCGTGCGCCGGCCGCTGCCGCCTAAAGCGGCTCGGCCGGATCGCCTCGGAAGGCCTGCCAAGGAGAAGGTGCAACCGGATGTCGACAGTCGACCGACAAGGTGGAGAAGACCTGGCCGGGGCATGGGACCTGGATCCCGAGAGCCTGATCGAGACCTCCACCTTACGGTTTCCACCTGGGCCAGCGGTCATGCGGCCGCATCACAAAGGCCGGACACATGACTGCAAGCGACTTCGCGATATCCACGGCAGTTTCTTCTTGCGAGTCGGGGGCCATCCACACATGCCCCGGCGGAGGCCGGGGGCAAACCAATGCCGCGCCGCACCGCCCGCGCCAATGCCCGCAAATCGGCGGTGCGTTCGGCGGTCGAGCACGTCTTCGCCCGCCAGAAGGGCCCCATGGCCCTGTTCATCCGCACCATCGGCCTCGCCCGAGCGACAACCAAGATCGGCCTCGTCAACCTCGTCTACAACATGCAGCGGATGGTCTGGCTGGCGGCCCAGGCCGCACCAACCTGACCAACCTGACCCAAAAACCTCGCTAACCCAGCCCGCCTGCGCCTCGCCACACCGATCGCCGTAACCAGCCAGCGACGGCACAACCGAATGCCTGGCTCTTTCCCCCCAGACGGCGCGGTTATTGGAGGTCTCCAGCTGCGCCTCGCAGTATTGCGTGATCTAGGTGAGCGCCGTCCAGGCTAGCATCGCTCAACGCGGCATTGCTCAGGTTAGCCCCCATCAGATTGGCAGCCGTCAACTTTGCCCCGCGCAACTCAGCACTGCTTAAGTTGGCATCGCGGAGGTCAGCGCGTTCGAGGTTTGTCTCGACTAACAGCGCGCCGCTAAGCTCGGCGCGGCTCAGGTTTTCCCCGGAAAGGAAAGCAAAACTTAGCTTTACACCGATTAAGCGCGCTCCACTGAGGTTAACGCCGTACAGGCGAACGCTAGTCAAATTTAAGTGGCTCAGATTGGCTTGGCTCAGATTGGCACCGGTTAGTTTCGCAACTTCACTCGGCCGCCGCATTTCATCGGTGAAGAATTTACCGAGCTTGGTGCCCCGAAAATCCGCACCCGCGAAGTTGGTTCCACTCAGATCGGCGTTGGTCAGATCGGAGAT
>DASYBP010000670.1:0-2551 GCA_036500715.1 Rhodopila sp. | reverse complement strand
CTGGGATTATGCCATCGTCGATGAACTGACGCCGGTACCGGGCGATATCGTGATTCCGAAGACGCGTTACAGCGGCTTCTTCAACACCAACATTGACAGCGTGCTGCGGGCGCGCGGCATCCGCAATCTGGTGTTCACCGGTATCGCGACGAATGTCTGCGTGGAGTCCTCGTTACGGGACGCGTTCCACCTGGAGTATTTCTCCGTGGTGCTGGAAGACGCGACGCATCACGCGGGCCCGCTGTTCGTCCGGCAGGCGGCGCTGTACAATATCGAGAAATTCTTTGGCTGGGTCTCGACGGTGGCCGATTTCTGCGGTGCCGTCGGACAAGCCGCTCCAACCGCCACGACATAGAGGTTCTGTTATGCCCAAGAGCATCGTTCTGCCGCCTGGCACCAGCACGCCGATCGCGCCGTTCTCACCGGGAACGATGGCGGATGGGATCGTCTATGTCTCCGGCACGCTGGCGTTCGACGAGGACAATAACGTGGTGCATGTGGGCGATGCGGCGGCGCAGACGCGGCACGTGCTGGAGACGATCAAGTCGGTGATCGAGACCGCCGGCGGAACGATGGATGACGTGACGTTCAACTCGATCTTTATCAGGGACTGGGTGGACTATGCCGCGCTGAACAAGGTGTACGCGGAATACTTCCCTGGCGACAAACCGGCGCGATTCTGCATCCAGTGCGGGCTGGTGAAGCCGGACGCGCTGGTCGAGATCGCGACGATCGCCCATGTCGGGAAGAAATAGTCGTTCGTGTACTACGAGATCCATGGCCGGACCGACGGGGCGCCGACGGTTGTGCTGTCCTCGGGACTTGGCGGTGCGGCGCACTACTGGGCGGCGCAGATCCCTGCCCTGGCGCGGCATTTTCGCGTCATGGCCTATGACCAGCGCGGCACCGGGCGCAGCGGCGGCAGCGTGCCGGAGAACTATTCGGTCGGCGACATGGCGGCCGAGGTGGCGGCCCTACTGGACTCGCTGGCCGTCGAGCGATGCCATTTCGTCGGCCATGCGCTGGGGGGACTGATCGGGCTGCAACTCGCTGTGGACCGTCCTGCGCTGCTGGACCGACTGGTGCTGGTGAACGCCTGGGCGAAGATGCATCCGCATACGCTACGCTGTTTTTCCCTCCGTAAAAGCTTGCTGCTGGACACCGGGCCAGAAGCGTACGTGCGGGCGCAGTCGCTGTTCCTGTATCCGACGTGGTGGCTGGCGGAAAGGCAGGACTGGCTGAAGGAGCAGGATGCAGCCGGGATCGCGCATTTTCCCGGCACCGAGACGGTGTTGCAACGGATTGCCGCGGTCGAGGCTTTTGACCTGGACCCCAGCCGTATCACCGCGCCGACGCTGGTCGTTGCCGTGCGGGATGATTTGCTGGTCCCGTGCGCCTGTTCGGTGGCGCTTGCGGATGCGTTGCCGAACGCGAAATTACTGCTGCTCGAGCAGGGCGGCCACGCTTGCAACGTCACCGATCCAAGCAGTTTCGACGCGGCGGTGCTGGGGTTCTTGCGTGACGGCTAGTCCGCCTCGGCCGCGACTTCATGCATATCAATCGCCATCGGATGGAACTCGGCGTAACGGGACAAGTAGAACAAGATCGCGGCGACGCCGAGATACGAAATGGCGACCGTCGGCGAACTGTTGATCCCGATGCCTTCGGCGCCATGAATGAACCCAAAGAACGTCAGGATCGTCCCGGCGAGGGCGAAGGCCGCCGCCTTTTCGAAGGCTCGGTCGATGATGAAGACAGTAATGGCACCAAGGATGATGCCCGCCAGCGTGGCGCCGCCGCCCAACGTCGCCAAGCCATCATACAGCACGTTGGCCTGGCCAAGCTTGGGTCCCAAGGCGGCGGCATTCGTCCCGGCGGCAGCCAGCGCGCTGTCGATCTGCAGCTTGCCCCAGGCAGCGAGCTGCGGCAGCAGGGCCAGTACGATCGCCGGCGCATGGCGGTGCGGGGATTCCTGGAACGCCTGCGAACCGATCATCATGCCGATGTACAGCAGGATCGGCAGGATCGCGACGACCGGGATCAGCGCGCTGATGACGGCGATGATGCCTAGCCAGGTCAGCACCAGAACGATGATGCCGGTGACGGCGGAGTAGCCGATGCGCCCGCCCATCGACTTCCAGCCCGGGTGACCGATGTAGACCGCGTTGATGAAGGGGTTGCCCATCAGGCAGCCGATCAGGCTGATCACCCCGTCCGCGGTCAGTACCCGAGTGGTCGGGAAGCTGTCACCGGCGGCCGCGGCGCTCTCGACGTTGTCGAGCGCCTCAATCAGATCGTAGATGCCGAATGGGATGGCGGTGACCAGGATGACGCCAAGGTACCTGAAACCATCGAACGTGTAGTTGAACGCTGGCAGCGGCACCGAGAAACCGAAGTTGGAGACCGACGAGCCCAGTTTCCCCAGGTGGAGATCGCCGTAGCCAAGGCCGACGGCAGTGGATGCCCAGGCAATGACCGTCCCCACCGCGATCGCGACGAGGCCGCCCGGCACGCCGCCGAAATACCTTACGCCACCGAACCAATTAGCCAG
>DASYBP010000669.1:0-2899 GCA_036500715.1 Rhodopila sp. | reverse complement strand
CTGGTCACAGCGCTCTATGTCGGCGACGATCCGAATATCGATTCCGATACCGTCTTCGGCGTGTCGACGTCCCTGGTGGTGGATGCGCACGAAGATGCCGCGTCGCCCGTGCCCGGGCTGCGGGCAGTCCATTACGATTTCCGTTTGGCCAAGGCCGCGCCCGGCGAAAGCGGCCGGGTCGGCGCCGCCCCGCCCGCTCTCACCCGGCGCGGCCTTGGCCAAACGGAAATCGTAATGCACTGCCCGCAGCCCAGGCACCGGCGACGCGGCATCTTCGTGGGCATCCACCACCAGGGACTCCGACACGCCGAAGACCGTGTCGGAGTCGATATTCGGATCGTCGCCGAAATAGAGTGCGGTGACCAGCTCACGATAGCCCTCGGCGCCGATCAGGCAATGAATGTGCGACGGCCGCATGCCGTGCCGCCGCTGCTTGACCACCAGCTCGCCGACCGGCCCGTCCATCGGAATCGAGTAGCCCAACGGCCGCACCGTCCGGAAATAGTAGGTGCCGTCAGGCCCGGTCACGAAGTTGCCGCGCATGTCCATCGTCTCGCCATTGCGCTCCTGCAGGTCGTACCAGCCGCGCTCGCTGGTCTGCCAGATCTGCAACATTGCGTTGGCCACCGGCGCGCCCGCGTTGTCAGTGACCTTGCCATAGACGACGATTTCCTCGGCGGTGGGTTTCTCGACGATCTGAGTGCCCATCGGCATGATCGCGACGCCCTCGCGGTAGAACGGACCCAGCAGACTGCTCTGCGAACCGAGCTCCCGGGCGTTCTTGTCGTGCAGGGCGTTGACCACTGCGCTGAGCCCGAGAACGTCCGACAGCAAAATGAATTCCTGCCGTAGCGGACTGCATTTCTGACCGACCGCGGTCAGGAACTGGATGCCCAGAAGCCATTCCTCGGGAGTCAGGTTCACCTCCCGCGCGAAGGCGTGCAGGTGGCGCACGGCGGCCTCGCAGATTTGCTTCAGACGCGGATCGTCGGTGCCCGCCATCTGGCGCAGCGCCTCGTCGGTGACGGTGAATTCGTTCAGGTCCTGCATGGCCTGAGCCCTCCCTGCGTTTCGCGGCCAGCATACGGCCAAACCGTGGGCCTTTGCCAGCCGGGCGGGCGTGCCATAGGATGGCGCCAAGCAATCAAACCGGAGGCGTCATGCTGAAGTATCTCAGTGGAGCGGTGCTCGCCGCGAGCGTCGTGTTGGCGAGCGCACCGGCCACGCGCGCCGCCGACCCTATCACCGTCGGCTTTGGCATGGCGCTGACCGGTGGACTGGCGCCAAACGGCAAGTCCGCGCTGATTGCCATGCAGATCTGGCAAGACCAAGTCAACGCCAAAGGCGGTCTGCTGGGCCGGCCGGTCAAGCTGGTCTATTACGACGACCAGTCCAATCCATCGACTGTTCCTGGCCTGTACACCAAGCTGCTTGACATCGACAAGGTCGATCTGGTGATCAGCGGCTACGGGACCAACATGATCGCGCCGGCACTGCCGGTGATCATGCAGCACAATCGCATGTTCCTCGGTCTGTTTGGGCTGGCGGTCAACAGCGAGTTCAGCTATCCGAACTACTTCTCGATCACCCCGATGGGCGGAGGGGAGCCGAAGCAGTCCTTCTCCAAAGGCTTCTTCGAGGTCGCGATGGCGCAGACCCCGAAGCCCACGACAATTGCCTTTGCCGGTGCCGATGCCGAGTTCCCGCACAACGCCCTGGATGGCGCCCGCGTGCTGGCCAAGCAAGCGGGATTGAAGATCGTCTACGATCGGTCGTATCCGCCGACCACGACCGACTACTCGTCGATCGTGCGGGGGATACAGGGCGCCAATCCGGATCTGGTGTTCATTGCCTCCTACCCGCCGGACTCGGTCGGCATTGTCCGCGCGGCGAACGAGATCGGACTGAAGGCCAAGTTGTTCGGCGGCGGGATGGTCGGGTTGCAGTCCACCGCGATCAAGACCCAGCTTGGCCCGCTGATGAATGGCATCGTCGATTACGACGTCTGGCAACCGGTGCCGCCGTTCAACACGCCGGAGGCGATGGAGTTTCTGAAGCAATATCAGGCGAAGGCGCCGGCAGCCGGGGTCGACCCGCTGGGCTATTACCTGCCGCCGTTCGCCTATGCCGATATGCAGGTGCTGCAGCAGGCGGTGCAGGGCGCCGGCAGCCTGGATCAGCAGAAACTCGCCGACTACATGCATAGCCACACGTTCAAGACCGTCGCCGGGGACATCACCTTCGGAAAGAGCGGGGAATGGACGGACGCCCGCGTATTGGAGGTCCAGTTCCAGAACGTGAAGAGCAACGACATCGAGCAGTTCAAGGATGGCAGGACTGAGGTGGTGCTGGTTCCTCCCGAGTTGAAGAACGGGACCCTGATCTATCCGTATTCCGAGGCGAAGGCGCAGTGAGCCAACGTTCTGCTGGCGCTGCGCGCGTGCGGGTGCTGAGCTGTCGATTGGGGTGCCAGACTGCCTGCTGCCGAGCGGCAACGTTTCGGAGGTGCTGGCGAGGGCAGACCGGCGGTCAATCCCGGGGGTGCTGATCAGCGGCAACCCGGACCAGGCGCGGACGGTCGATGAAAGCCGGCTGTGGCTGGCGAAACCATTTGGCCAGGCAACGCTCTTTTCGGTTCCGGATAGCGCTCGCCGCTGAACGGCGGGCCGGCTATTGTCGCGGATATGGACACGCCCGCGGAAGCCCACCGTATCAACCTGCACCTGGTCTCGGACGCCACCGGCGAGACGCTGAACGCGATCGCCCGCGCGACCACGGTGCAGTTCGAGCCGGCGCAGATCATCCACCATCGCTGGAGCCTGATCCGCACGCGGTTCCAGCTCCATCGGGTGCTGGAGGGGATCGAGGCCGAACCCGGTCCGGTTCTGTCCACGCTGAT
>DASYBP010000668.1:0-4775 GCA_036500715.1 Rhodopila sp. | reverse complement strand
CCCGAACCGCCTGGGAGATCGGCCGCCGCACCGCAGATGCCCTGGTGACGCGGCATGCCCAGGACCATGGCGAATGGCCGCGGCGGATCGTGTTCGACGTCTGGGGCAGTGCCACGATGCGCACCGGCGGGGACGATCTCGCGCAGGCTTTCGCCTTGTTGGGCGTGCAGCCCGGGTGGGATCGCGGGTCAAGCCGCGTAAGCGGTTTCGACATTCTGCCGCTGGCGGTCCTGAACCGGCCGCGGGTTGATGTGACGTTGCGCATCTCCGGTCTGTTCCGCGACGTCTTCCCCAGCCAGATCGCGTTGTTCGATGCCGTTGTGCGCGCGGTCGCCGCACTGGAGGAGGCGCCCGAGGATAACCCGCTGGCTGCCAGCGTCCGCTCCGGCCAGGCTGGCGGCCGGGTGTTTGGCGCGGCACCTGGCGCCTACGGGATCGGCCTGACGCAGGTTCTGGCCGAAGACGACTGGTCGGATCGGGACCAACTGGGCGCTGCCTACCTGCTCGCCACCTCGCACGGTTACGCCGCTGGTTCGGACGGGGTCCCCGCCGCCGGCGAATTCCGCGACCGGGTGGCACAGGCGGATGCGTTCGTGCATGTCCAGGACATGCCGGGGCAGGATGTTCTTGACGCCGACGCCTTCGCGGAACACGAGGCCGGGTTCGCCGCTGCCGCCGCGTCGCTGGGCAACCACCCGGCGTTGTACCACGCGGACAATACGGATCCCGACCGATCGCGCATCCGCACGGTGCGTGAGGAAGTGGCGCGGGTGCTGCGGGCACGGGCAGCCAACCCCCGGTGGATTGCCGGCCAGCTGCGGCACGGCTTCCGCGGGGCGGCCGAGATCGCGCAGACAGTCGACAATTTTTTTGCCTACGCGGCCATGGCGGACGTTACCGACGACCGGCAGTTCGATCTGCTGTTCGATGCGACGATCGGCGACGAGACCGTCCGAGCGTTCCTGACTGGCGCCAATCCCGCCGCGGCCGGCGCCATCGCCGGGCGTTTCGCGGAAGCGGCGAGACGTGGACTGTGGACCACGCGCCGCAACTCTGTCGCGGGAATCATCGAGGGCCTCTCTGAGGCCCCGAGGAGCGGGCAATGACGGTTCGCGGATGGTGCCCCGGCGCGCTGCGGCCGATGCCAAGCGGCGACGGCCTGATCGTGCGCCTGAAGCTGACCGGCGGCATCGTTGACATTGGACTGGCCAGGCGGATCGCGGCGTGGTCGTCGCGCTGGGGAAACGGCCAGATCGACCTTTCCAATCGGGCCAACCTGCAACTACGGGGGCTGAGGGCAGAGCACCTGCGGGATCTGCACAGTGCGATGGCGGTAGAGGGACTGCTTGATGGCAGCGAGGCCGGGGAAGCGGTTCGCAATGTGATCGCAAGCCCGCTTGCCGGTCTCGATCCGGACGCTGCGCTGGATATCAGGCCGGTCGTGCGCAGCCTGGAGCAGCGCCTCGCGCGGGATGTTTTTCTGCGCGCCCTGCCAGGCAAGTTCGGTTTCGCGATCGACGACGGCGGCCGGTTCGGCCTCGATGACGTGCCGGCGGATATCCGTTTTGTCGCCCGCCAAGGTCCCGCCTTTACGATCCACCTTGGCGGCGCCGAGCCGACCCGACTAGGACCGGTCTCCCCCGAGGCGGTCTCCGATGTCGCGGCATCACTGGCCGGAATATTCATGCAACACGCCGGCGTCCGCCGAATGCGCGATCTGGTCGCCGTGCGCGGCTCCGAGGCGATCGGCCGCGAAGCGGGGCTTGACCCCTTGCCGACGCTCCGCCCAGCGCGCCGTCCGCGGCCTTTCCTCGGCGCGCGCGTGCTGGGCTCCGCCGGCTTGCTTGGCGTCGGTTTGCCGTTCGGTCGCATGGCGGCGGAGGATCTGGCTGCATTGGCGGGCGCGGCCGCGGCAATCGGGGCGGAGGACCTTCGTCTGACGCCCTGGCGCGCAATTTTGCTGCCTGCGGCCTCGGTCGGCGCTGCCGCTGCCCTCGCGGCGACATTGCCGGCGGATGCCTTCATCCTTGATCCGGATGACCCGCGTCGCCGCATCGCCGCCTGCCCCGGCGCGCCATCCTGCGACTGGGCGCGCGGCGCGGTGCGCCAGGATGCGGCCGTCCTCGCCGGGGCCATCGGCAAAGCTGCAATTACCGTCCATGTCTCGGGCTGCGAGAAGGGCTGCGCGCACCCAGCCGCCGCACCGGTCACCCTGATCGCGCGAAACGGCCGCTACGATCTGGTGTGCAACGGCAATGCATCGAGTGTTCCGGCGCTGCGTGACCTCACGCTGGCGCAGGTGGCGGAGCGGCTGCGATGACCAGCTACCTCCACGATGGCGCGGAAATCTATCGCCGTTCGTTCGCCATCATCCGCCGGGAAGCGGATCTGCGGCGTTTCACCCCCGAGGAAGAGCGGGTCGCGGTCCGGATCATTCATGCCTGCGGCATGGTGGAGGTGACGAGCGACATCGCCTTCTCCGCCGGCGCTGTCCGCGCCGGGATCGCGGCGCTTGCAGCGGGCGCGCCAATCCTGTGCGACTCTAGGATGGTGGCCCAGGGCGTGACGTGGACACGCCTGCCGCGGGACAACGCGGTGATCTGCACGCTGGGCGCTCCGGCCGTTCCGGACCTCGCCGCCAGGCTTGGAACGACCCGTTCGGCAGCGGCCACGGAGTTGTGGCGCGACCGGCTGGGCGGCGCGGTGGTGGCGATCGGCAATGCGCCCACCGCCCTGTTCCGGCTGCTGGAACTGCTGACCGAGGGGGCACCGTTGCCCGCCTGTGTAATCGGCATGCCGGTCGGCTTCGTCGGCGCGGCGGAGTCGAAGGAAGCGTTGATGGCGGATGGGCGCGTCCCGTTTCTGTGCGTCCGCGGCCGCAGGGGCGGTAGCGCGATGGCGGCGGCGACCGTCAACGCGCTGGCGAGCGCCGGCGAATGACCGAGCCCCCAGTCACGGGGCGCCCAATGATCGGGCGGCTGTATGGGATCGGGCTTGGGCCAGGCGATCCGGACCTGCTGACCGTCAAGGCGGTGCGGCTGATCCAGGCCGCGCCGGTGGTCGGCTATTTCGCCAAGGCGGGCCGCCGCGGCAACGCCCGTGGCATCGTTGACCGCTGGATGACCGGCCGCGCCGAGGAACTGCCGCTGTATTACCCGATGACCACGGAGCATGCGTTCGACAGTCCGGTCTACGTCTCCGTCCTGGCGGCGTTCTACGAAAACGCTGCCGCCGCCATCGCCGCCCGCTTGGATGCCGGGCGCGACGTGGCGCTGCTCAGCGAGGGTGACCCGCTGTTCTATGGTTCGTTCATGCACCTGTTCGTTCGGCTGCGGTCACGTTATCCCGTCACGCTGGTGCCCGGCGTGACCGGAATGGCCGGCTGCTGGGCCGCCGCGGCGGCACCCATGACCTGGGGCGACGACACGCTGCTGGTGATGCCCGGCACCCTGCCACTGACCGCGCTGATCGACCGCCTTCAGTCGACCGATGCAGCGGTGATCATGAAACTGGGCCGAAATTTTTCCAAGGTCCGCGTCGCGGTGCAGGAGGCCGGGCTGCTGCGCCGGGCGATCTACGTCGAACGCGGCACAATGGACAATGAGATCGTCCTGCCACTGGCGGAAAAGCTCGACGACACGGCCCCATACTTTTCGCTCGTTCTGATTCCTGGCGAGGGACGGCGGCCATGACCGGCACGCTGGCTGTCGTGGGCCTTGGACCAGGACCGGCCGAATGGCTTGCGCCGGCGGCCGCCGCTGCGTTGGAGGCCGCGACCGATCTTGTCGGTTACCAGCCCTATCTCGACCGCATACCGCAAAGCTTTGGTCAGCGGCGCCATGGCAGCGGCAACCGCGCCGAACTCAGCCGGGCACGCGAGGCCTTGGCGATGGCTGCGGGCGGCGCCCAGGTGGCGGTCGTATCGGCGGGCGACCCTGGCATCTTCGCCATGGCCGCTGCTGTCTTCGAGGCGATCGACGACGGCGACGCCGCCTGGCGCTCACTCGATGTCACGGTGATACCGGGGATCTCGGCCATCGAGGCCGCCGCGGCCCGCCTTGGAGCACCGCTTGGGCACGATTTTTGCGCGATTTCGCTATCGGACAATCTGAAACCCTGGGCGACCGTAGAGCGGCGGCTGCGCGCGGCGGCGGACGCGGACTTTGTCATCGCGCTGTTCAACCCGGCGTCGCATGCTCGGCCGGAGAAAATCCACCTCGTGTTCGAACTGCTGCGCGGCGGCAAAGCGGCGGCCACGCCGGTGGCCTTTGCCCGCGCGATTGGGCGGCCGGACGAACGGATCGTGCTGACGACGCTGGGCGAGGCCGATCCGGCGATCGCCGACATGAGCACGCTGGTCGTGATTGGATCGAGCGAATCGCGGTTCATCCAACGCCCCGATCGCCCGCCTTGGCTGTTGACCCCCCGTAGCTATGCAGCCGGCCGATGACGCTCGAGCCATCCCAGGACATCATCGACCGAATCAAAGGTGGGGTGTTTCTCGGGCGGCGGTCGCTGGACCATGATCACGTCGATACCCAGCGCGCGGGCGGCGGCGAGCTTCGCCTCGGTGGCCGCGCCGCCGCTGTTTTTGGTCACCAGCACGCCGATCCGCTCGTCGCGCATCAGCACAATCTCGTTTTCCACGTTGAACGGTCCTCGCGCCAGGATCAGGCGATGCGACGGCAAGCCAGGCAGCGCCGCGGGTGGGTCGATCGATCGCACCAGGTACCAGTGCTGGGGCGCGCAAACGAATTCCGCCAGTTGCACCCCGC
>DASYBP010000667.1:0-8350 GCA_036500715.1 Rhodopila sp. | reverse complement strand
CGCAAGAACCTGTCCCAGCCGGAAGACCGGTCGGCACCCGCTAGTGTCCCGATTCGAAAGTCCGTTATAATGTGGATCAGCCGCTTTACGGAGTTTCGAATCGATAAGGACACTGGCAAGCCATTGTTTTCTAGTGTGGTTTATGGTTGCGAAGTCTGCGTCACGCCGCAGGCGTGCTGTACGCACGACGGAGATGATCCACAGTATGGCGGACTTCGGGAACCACCACACTAGCCGTTCAACTCCGTGGCCAGATACTCGATCGCGGCCTGTGCCCCGCCGGGCCGGTGCGGGATGCCGGCGGCTCTCAGGCCCATCTCCACCCCGGTCAGCGCCCCGGTCAGGGACAGCACGCCCAGATCGCCCATGTGGCCGATACGGAAGACCCGGTCCTCGATGCGACCGAGGCCATTGCCCAGGCTCATGTTGAAGTTTTCCAGGATCAGCGCGCGCAGTTTGTCGGCGCTGTGGCCCGCGGGCGTGCGAATAGCGGTCACGCCCGGCGCATAGGCGGCCGGGTCGGCACACTGCAACTCCAAGTCCCAGGCGGCGGCCGCCAGCCGGGTTGCATGGGCGTATCGCTGGTGCCTGGCAAATACCGCCCC
Source organism: Rhodopila sp. (assembly GCA_036500715.1). GTDB lineage: Bacteria > Pseudomonadota > Alphaproteobacteria > Acetobacterales > Acetobacteraceae > Rhodopila. The sequence goes on along the minus strand of DASYBP010000667.1, from coordinate 7,745 downwards.
CAGGCCCTCCTCGGCCAGCATGTCAAGCGCCTCGTTCAGCGCAAACAACAGGTTCACCGCTGGGGTATAGGGAAAGAAACCGGTCTTGTTCGAGGTCACCAGCGGCTCCCAGTCCCAGTAGCTGCGCCGCGAACCACTGGCCCTTGCCGCCGCCATCGCCTTATCACTGATCGCGGTGAACGCCAGGCCCGGCGGCACCATCAGCCCTTTCTGCGACCCAGCGATCGTGACATCGATCTGCCAAGCATCATGGCGGTAGTCCGCGCACGCCAGCGAGGAGATCGCATCGACCATCAGCAGCGCCGGGTGGGCGGCCCGGTCCATCGCGTGCCGTACCACCGCGATGTCGGTCATGCAGCTCGTCGACGTCTCGCTGTGCACCGCGCAGACCGCCTTGATGCGATGCTCTCTATCCAGCTCCAACACCTGGCCGATTGCACCTGCGTCAGCGCCGCGGCGCCAGTCGGTCTCCAGCGTCACCACGTCCAGGCCCAGCTGCAGCGCCATCTGCTCCCACAGATGTGAGAACTGTCCGGTGCGGCTGATCAGGACGCGGTCGCCCGGCACCAGCGTATTGGTCAAGGCGGATTCCCAGGCTCCGGTGCCGGAGGCCGGGAAAATCCCGATCGTCGCCGCTGTGGTCTGAAAAACACCGCGCAGCTTGAAAATGACATCCAAACCGAGCGCCCCGAATTCCGGACCGCGGTGGTTTATTGTATTTCGATCCATCGCGCGCAGGACGCGGTCGGGCAGGTTGGTCGGCCCGGGTGTCTGCAGGAAATGCCTGCCCGAGACAAACTTTGACATTGGAAACGGTTCCTCCACGGGGCGCACCAACCATGTCGCGCCATGAATTGCAATGAGACTGGGGGTATTGGTGGCGTGCACGGCGTAGGATCGCCGTTCGACCACATTTCGCCACCCAGACGGCTGGGCGTAGCCGAAACACGCGCCAGCCGGTATGTCCGCCGACGAACGAGAAAGGACGATCGCCATGGCCTCCCTGATTCTGACAGTCGTCGGCCCCGATCGCCCCGGTCTTGTCCGCGCGCTGTCCGAGGCCGTCGCCGCACGGAACGGCAGTTGGCTGGAGAGCCGGATGGCCCGCCTGGCCGGTCAGTTCGCCGGCATCGTCCTGGTGGAGGCGCCGGAATCGCTGCTGGACGATCTGCGCGCGCTCGAAAATCAGGGCCTGCGCGTCAACATCCAGACCGGTGCCGGCGGACCCGTCGGCTCGCCCACGACACCCCGCCTGGCTTTGGAGGTCGTCGGCAACGACCGCCCCGGCATCGTGCGGGACATTTCGAAGATTCTGGCGTCCAGCGCAGTGAACATCGAGGAACTGACCACCGGAGTCGCCAGCGCCTCTTTCAGTGGCGAGCCGCTGTTTCGCCTGACCGCCTTTCTGCGCGCCCCTGACGCCGCCGCGGTGGACGCGGTGCGTTCGGGGTTGGAGGAACTGGGCAACGAACTGATGGTGGATATCCACCCGGCGCCGGAGTGAACCCCATGTCGGTATGTAGACACTGGCATGGTGTCCGAGTGGTCTTTGGCCAGCCGGGCCAGAATCTGTTTTGGCAAGCCCGCCAAGTCCTGAACTGGTACCGAAAGGCCACCGCATGAGCATCCACGCCCGATGGGCCTTCCTGAGCCAAGCCGAACGCGACGCGGCCTACAACAATTCGGCGCACGTGCCCGACAGCGCGGTGCTGAACGCCGCGCGCGAGCTGGCCTCTTCGGCTTTCCGCGCCGCCAATCCAATGCATCTTGATCTGCGCTACGGCAAGAAGGAACGTAATACCTGGGACCTGTTCCCGCAGTCCGATCCTGACGCGCCTTGCATCGTTTTCATCCATGGCGGCTACTGGCAACGTAACGCCAAAGAACAGTTTTCCAACCTGATCGCCGGCCCACATGCGCGCGGTTGGTCCGCTGCCTTGCCGGGCTACACCCTGGCACCGGACGCCTCCCTGACCGAGATCGTCGGCGAGATCCACGCTGCGCTCGACTGGCTCAGTGACCACGGGCCCGCACACGGAATCAACGGTCGAGTTGTTCTGTCCGGCTGGTCGGCCGGCGGCCATCTCACCGCGATGTGCCTCGACCATCCGTTGGTCAAGGCCGGGCTTTCGATCTCCGGAATCTTCGAACTCGGCCCGGTCCGCGACACCTACCTGAACGAGAAGCTACGCCTGACCGAGCAGGAGATTGTCGCCCTGTCGCCGATGCGCCTGCCGCCGGTCAGCAAGCCCCTGGCGTTCGCGTTCGGAACCGCAGAACTTGCACCTTTGATCTCCGACAGCCAGGAACTGCACGCCCTGCGTTCGGCGGCACATCTCCCCGGTGCTCTGATCCCGGTGCCACACGCCAACCACTTCACCATCGTTCATGAACTGCGCGACCAGGATGGGATCCTGACGCGGCATCTGCCGCTGCTGTTGCCAGAAAAATAACATGTGCGATCACCCGGGCACTGTGTCCGGCGCGTGATCGGCCAGTACCTGACTGCCGCGATGTAAAAAATCTCAGAACTTCAAGGATGCTTACGTGGCACGTAATCGCATGACTTCGTGCCGGCCAATATCTTCCTGTCCGTCAGGCAAGGGAGATAGTCATGTGCCTAATCGCAGGTCGAGCCGCCAGACCGGTGCTGGTCCGGTTGCTGTCGGCCAGTGCGGTCCGAATTGCGTTCGGCATCATCCTCACGACACCGCAGCCAACGGCCTCGCTCGACCTCGCGCACGCGTCGGTTGAGCGGCCCGTAGCAACGGTCCACTTGGGCAGGCCGGCGGTCACCAGCCAAGCCGAAACGGCGACTCCTGAAGAACAAGACTTTGCCTTGCCCGGTCTGGGTTGGGGCTGACAACGCACGGAGTATCGTCATGAGTTTCTTCGTACCGGTCGTGGCGTTAGGCGTCGCGCTGTTGTCCGCCGCCATTATCGCACCTCAGCGCAGCTATCTGCGCCGCCTCGGAGTTGACCCTTTCCCGCTGGAAACGGGTGCAACCGTCGATCCATTCTGCACGGACGCGCAGGCAACCCGACCCGGTGGCATGGGAATGCGCACCCCACCTGCCCCACGTCCAACAGGACCCGGACATGGACGTCAGACCGCGGGGTCATAGCGTTCAAGAAATGATAGCGCCAGCAGCGCGGGTGCGCGTTGGCGTGAACTGCCCGCGCCGGGGATCGATCAAGGTGCCCACCAGCACCTTCACGGTCGGGCTTCTCTCGCCGCCGGTGATCCTATCGTCGCTCGGCACGACTATCGCGCGTCAGAGAAGCGCGATACGTCGCACGTTGTTTGAAGTGGCCGATTCACGCGAAAATCGTGATCGCTTCGCGGTCCACGCTTCATCGCGATCGGACCCGACCCCGTCCGATGCTTGAGATCAACTAAGCAGCCCGCGTTCACGAAGCTCGATGGCCAAGTCTTCGGGACTGGTCGACTGGTGACCGGCCAGACCGGCCGTAGTAGCTCCGGCGACGTTTGCCTGGTTGTCGTCGACAAACAGCGTTGCAGCCGGCTGCGCGCCGAGGCGGTCCAAGCACTTTCGATACACCGCTGGATCAGGCTTGCGAGCGCCGAATTCGGCCGAAACACAGGCGTGGTTGCCGACCCGGACGGCGACCTCGGGATACAGCGCCGAAAAGTGCCGCTGCACAAGCAGGTTGTTGTTGGTCAGCACCGCGCACCGTACACCGGATCGGATGCGCGGCAGCAGGTCCAAGGCGGCCGGTATCGGCTGGATCGCTGCCCTCAGGGCGCCCAGCCACTCGGCTTCCGACAGCTTGTAGCCCATAGCTGTGGCGAAGCCGGTCATGTACCCGTCCGCATCAAGGGTTCCAGCGTCGCCGGAATCCTCGAATCCGGAATCCCAGATCGCGGCCTGGATCGCGCCTGGCAACACCCCCGAGACAGACGCGAGTGCCGTTACGCGCGCCGCTTGGTCATAGCGATAAAGTACTCCATTTAGGTCGAAGAGGATCAGCGAGATTCTCGTCAAGGCCGTCACTCCGCGAAGCTGCCATTGTTGGGCAAATTGCGTGCCATGTCACAGCGAAGCGCCGCACCGCCGCCGGAGATAATGTTGCCGAGAGACCCTCAGACCAAGGCAACGCTCCTGGTAGCCTGCCACGCCTCAGCTTTGTGGAACTCGTACGATACATGGGGTGTCTCGATTTTGGCTTGCGCACCAGGGCCTATGGCGTCATGGCGATCGGCCGCGACCAGTACTGAACGACCCCAGGCGTAGGCGATTCCGGCGGGGACGGATGGGAATTTCGGCCAGGTTACGGCGATTTGTAGAGGCACCGGCGCGCCTCGGGCCGGATTTCGGCAACACAAATGCAGCTACATCCGCGGGCAGACCATCGTGCATTTAGACGCAAACGAGCACCCCGTTGCGCGCTTCCGCGGGCAGGCAAAGCGCCGCCAAGGCAGGCGCTATCGCGTCCGGTGCCGGCAAGGCCGCCCGGTCCTCGCCGGGAAAGGCGTTCGACCGCATGCGGGTCGCCACTGGCCCGGGATCGAACAGATTCACCCGCACCGGCGTCGCCGCGATTTCCTGCGCCCAGGTCAGCACAAGGTGCTCCATGCCGGCCTTCGTCGCCCCCATCGCGCCCCAATAAGCTCTGGGTTCGCGTGCACGGCTCTCGGTGACGAACACCGCCCGTCCCGCGGGCGCCTGGCGGAGCAGTGGATCGCAGGTACGAATCAGTCGCCAGGTCGCAGACAGGTTCACCGCGACCACATCGGACCAGTCGTCTGGCAGAATGTGAGCCACCGGCGTCAGCCGTCCCAGCGTCCCGGCATTGTGCACCAGGACGTCCAGCCGGCCGAAGCGCTGGAACAAAGTCGGCCCGATCGCATCGATCTGGCCGCCCTCGCGCAGATCCAGCGGCAGGATCGTGGCCTCGGCGCCCAGCGCGCGAATCGCGTCGTCGGTTTCCTCAAGGCCGCCTTGGGTCCGGGCGGTGACGACTACCCGGGCACCCAGACGCGCCAGTTCGATCGCGGTGGCCGCGCCGATGCCGCGACTTGCACCGGTTACCAGCGCGATCGCACCACCAAGTTCATGGACCATTACTGATGCGCGGCCAGCAGGCTGAGCTGGCGACGATCGGCGTTGTCTTGTTGGTCGGGCAATGCAATCGGATAGTCGCCGGTGAAGCAGGCGTCGCAGTAATACGGCTGGGCCGGATCGCGACCGTCCTTGCCCAATGCCCGGTAAAGCCCGTCGATCGAGATGAACGCCAGGCTGTCGGCACCGATCAGCGCCGCCATTTCATCGACGCTGTGGCTGGAGGCCAGCAACTTGCCTCGCTCTGGCGTGTCGATCCCGTAGAAGCAGGAGTGTGTCGTCGGTGGCGAGGAGATCCGCATGTGTACCTCCCGCGCACCGGCTGCACGCACCATTTCGACAATCTTCTTGCTGGTGGTGCCGCGCACGATCGAATCGTCCACCAGCACGACCCGCTTGCCCTCCAGCACGGGCCGGTTGGCCGAGTGCTTCAGCTTTACGCCAAGATGGCGGATATGGTCGGTTGGCTCGATGAAGGTCCGGCCGACGTAGTGGTTGCGGATGATCCCCAGCTCGAACGGAATGCCGCTCTGTTTGGCGTAGCCCATTGCCGCCGGGACGCCAGAATCGGGCACCGGCACGATCACATCGGCTGGAACGTCGGCTTCACGCGCCAGTTCCGCGCCAATCGCCTTGCGGGCGTCGTAGACGGGGGTCCCCTCCATTACGGAATCCGGCCGCGCGAAGTAGATGTATTCGAAGACGCAGAAGCGCTCCTTCTGCTTGTTGAAAGGCTTGATGCTGTGGATACCCTGGTCGTTGATCACCACGATTTCGCCCGGCTCGACATCGCGGATGAAATCGGCCCCCACAATGTCGAGCGCGCAGGTCTCGCTTGCCAAAACCCAGCCGCCGGTGCCTTCTGACCCGATGCGGCCGAGGATCAGCGGGCGGACCCCGAGCGGATCGCGCACGCCCATGAGCGCCTCGTTGGAAAGGGTAACCAGGGAGTAGGCACCCACGACCTGCTTCAACGCGTCGATCAGCCGATCCACCACCGTGGAATACAGGCTGATCGCGATCAGGTGGACAAAAACCTCCGAGTCCGTCGTCGACTGGAACAGGCAGCCTCGCCGCACCAGCGCGCGGTGTAGCACATGGGCGTTTGTCAGATTGCCGTTATGCGCCACCGCGAAGCCGCCGAACTCGAAATCGGCGTACAGCGGCTGGACATTGCGAAGGATAGTATCGCCAGTGGTAGCGTAGCGGTTGTGGCCGATGGCGATGCGGCCCGGTAATCGCTCGATGACGCGGGCCTCGCCGAAATTGTCACCGACCAAGCCCATGCCCCGATGCGAATGGAAGCGGGAGCCATCGAAGCTGGTGATACCGGTCGCTTCCTGGCCGCGATGCTGCAACGCATGCAGCCCCAGTGCTGTCACCGCTGAGGCATCCGGCACGTTCCAGACGCCGAAAACGCCGCATTCCTCATGCAGTGCATCGTCATCGGTATCCCGGCTGGTGAACGCCATCTTTGACAGCTCCTATTCGCGCTCGGGTTGCTTCCCGGTCGCGCGCCCTTGGGGATTGGCGCGTAGCAGGGCCTCCGCCGTGGGCCTCCGACCCGCGGGCGGAGCTTCGATCACATGCGGGCGGTAGGGTTCGGGCAACTGATCCCGCACCCACCGCGCCGCTTGATAGGTTGGAGTGAGGACCCGCGCGTCCAGAACGGCATCGGGCCAACGTTCGACCGGGAACACCATCTGACCAATGATATAGGCGACGATTACCACGGCCGCACCCCGTGCCAGGCCGAATACCAGCCCCAGCGTGCGATCGACACCGCCCAGCGCCGACCTGCGGACAAAGCCGCCGATGCCGCGCGCGATCACCACCAGCACGATCAGCGTCAGCAGGAATACCGCGATGAAGCTGACCGGATCGACCCATTCCGGTGCCGGCACCCAGCCGCGCACAAATCCACGCATCGTTGGCAGCGCGAAGAACGCCGCGGCGAGCGAACCCACCCAGGCGCCAATGCCCAGCACCTCCCGCACGAGCCCGCGCGCAAAAGCGAGCAGGCCTGAGATCAACACAAAACCGCAGACCGCGAGATCCACCCACGTCATGCCGCCGCCACCACCGGAACCGAAGCGCGACTTATCGTCTTCCTGGCGGCCGTCGCCAAGCGCATCGCGCACGCTTCCGATCAGAATCGTATCCGCGGTGGCAACCTGTTGGCAGATGTGGCCGATTTCCCCCGATCCTGCGGCGGCGTTGGCGCCGGTCGCGCCACATTTCAGCTCAAGACGTGCCGGCCACGGTCAAGACGTCCCGGCTGGGGCAAACCGCGCCACCAGATCGGCGATATGGCCGATTTCTTCCATACGCAGGCCGTCGGGCGCGAGCACCTTGCGACTTCCGTGCGCCACGCGCCGGGGCAGGGTCGCCACGACAAAACCGAGCTTGGCTGCTTCTTTCAGTCGGGCCTCGGCCTGGGCAACCTGGCGGACTTCACCGGACAGGCCGACCTCGCCGAAATAGACCATGCCGGGGCTGGTCGGGGCCTCCAACGCGGCCGAGGCAATGGCTGCCGCTACAGCAAGATCGGCGGCGGGTTCGTTGACCCGCAGGCCGCCGGCTATATTGAGGTAGACGTCGGTTTGGTTAAGCCGGACGCCGGCGCGGGTTTCGAGTACCGCCAGCAGCATCGACAGCCGT
>DASYBP010000666.1:0-2539 GCA_036500715.1 Rhodopila sp. | reverse complement strand
CGTCTTCGACATCAAGTCGTCGGGCGCGTGGACCTTCAATGCCGTGGCATCGACGCTTCTGAAGTTGACCACACTGGGGCTGGACCCCAGCAAGGTCGAGTTCGCTGCCGGTCCCGACTTGAAGCCCACTCATGACGCGCGATACTGGGCGGAGAAAACCCGCGGCTTCGATTTTTCGGGAGAAGACCGCGTTCCGGCCGAGCTCTATAACGAAATCCTTTGGGACGGCATCAAGGGAACAGCTGCTCCAGCTGTCAAGACCCGGTTCTCGAGAGTCGATGCCGACAAGGCTACAGTTCCGGCCACCAATGTTGAATAACGCATAGCCCTTCAGACTGCCCACACCAAGGGCGCGCCCGAGGGTGCGCCCTTTCTTTTGTTCGCTAAGTCTCGGCGTGAGTGGCGCTCGACCCATCGAGCCCGAAATATCTCTCTATCATGCCCCACAGCCGGCGTTGCCCAATTGAAATGCAGAGCGCCCAGCCGCGCGCGGCGACGAACGGCCGATTGAGGCACGTGTCGGGAGCACTTCATTGTCCCAAATCACAACCAAGCGCCGTTCCGGCGGGTGGCGGATGGCGCAACCCCGCCGGTATCCGTCTGCCACGATACTGTCGTGGTTGCGGGATCATGGTCGCATTGCGTCGACGCTTCCCAAAGCCGTGCCGATCTTCGACGACAGGTTCGCACCATGCCGCCGCCCTCAAATACGACCCACGCTCGGTCAACCGCGCCGATGCTCGCCCTGGCCGCCCGGCTGCTCAGGGCCGGGCGACCGGGCGATGCTATCGCCCCGTTGAGTGAAGCGGGGTTGCCCCAGCCGCTCAACCCCATAATCCAGCACGACCTTGGCCTGGCCTGCCTGGAGGTCGGCCGCGTGCCCGATGCCGTCGCCGCGTTCCGGCGCGCGGTCGCCATTAACCCGCGCTACACGGACGCATACTTCCGCATGGGGGTTGCCCTGGAGAAGATGGGCGATCTCCGCGGGGCCATCTTGGCCTACGACCGTGCCACGGAGCTGCTGCCGTCGCTGACCGAGGCGTGGTTCCGCGTCGGCGCCCTGGTCTACACGCTAGGCCATCGCGATGAGGCGATCGGCTGTTTCCGCCGCGCGGCGGCGACGGGGCCAAAGACCAGCTTCGGACGCCTCGGCGCGGCGCGGGCACTCTTGACCGAGGATCGCGACGCGGATGCCGAACGGGTGCTGCGACGGACGCTGGCGCTCGAACCGACGAATGCCATGGCGTTCGACCTGCTGGGCAATCTGCTCGCTGAGTTTGGCCGTTTCGACGAGGCCTACGACTGTTTTGCACGCGCGATCGCAATTTCGCCGCTGATGGCGGGAACCTACTACGATCTCGTGCGGTGCCGCCCCGTCACGACGGCTAATGACGGTCTGTTAGCTCGGATGGAAGCTGCCCTTGCGACGCAGGGGTTGGAAGTGGCGCAACGCCTGTGAGTTCACTTAGCACTGGGCAAGGCGGCGGACGATCTCGGCGACTACGCTTTGGCGATGCAGCACTTCGACGCGGCCGACACCGTGCGCCGCGGTTTGGCGTCGTTCGACGCGGCCGCGTTCGACAGACAGATCAACCGCCTGATCGTCCGCTGCCCGGCCGAACTGATCGCGCGGGCGTCGGAATTGGGCAGCGGGGACGCCACGCCGGTGCTGATCATCGGCATGCCGCGGTCCGGCACGACCCTCGTCGAGCAGATAGTCTCCAGCCATCCCGAGGTCGGCGCCGGCGGCGAGCTGAATTTCTGGAACGAGCGCGGGGCCGCGTGGCACCAGGCCGGCCCGGCAGGAAGCGAGGCGCCGTTCCTCGGGCAGGCGGCGGCCGAGTATCTTGGCGTACTGCGCGCGATCGGGCCGAAGGCGGCGCGGGTGACGGACAAGATGCCGTTCATCTTTCTCTGGGCCGGGCTCATCCACCTTGCATTCCCCCGCGCGACGATCATCCACTGTCGCCGCGCCGCGATCGACACGGCGCTATCGATCCACCAGACCTATTTCGACCCGCGCCTGACGTTTCCGACCGGCGGTGCCGAACTTGTCGCGTATTCCCGGAGCTACCGGCGGCTGACCGACCATTGGCGCGCTTGGATCGACCTCTGGGTGTTGGAAGATCCAGCCCCGGCTAATCCTGCGCCGCCGAGCGCGCCGCTTGCAGCCCCAATCCCTGCACCGCGGCCGCCGCCAATCGCCCCGCCCAACCCGCAGGGTGCTGCCCGCGGATCGGCTTATCGAGGTCGATTACGAGGACCTGACGCGTGAGCCTGAGCCGGTGATCCGGCGCATCATCGCTGGCTGCGGCTTGGTCTGGGACGATTCATGCCTTTACCCCGAACGCAATGCAGGTGCCGTGAAGACGCCGAGCAAGTGGCAGGCCCGGCAACCGATTTATCGCAACTCCGTCGAGCGCTGGCGACGATACGAACCCTGGCTGGGCCCGTTGCGCGTACTCCTCGCTGATGATTCAGATTCCATGAGCTAAACCATTGCATGGAAGTCGGCTGGACCGGGGTTACCGGCCGTCAT
>DASYBP010000665.1:0-5365 GCA_036500715.1 Rhodopila sp. | reverse complement strand
GTCGTCGAGTATCCGCAAGAGCCGGCGCGTTGACATGGTGGGTTGCCAGGGTGATGATCGCGCAGAGTTCGTTACCTGAGCGATTCTTGTGCCGTGGTGCCGGGTGCCAAACCACTCGGGTGCGTCTGAGACCCAGTGCGGGCTTTACTGGCGATTAGCGCTGGCAACGAAAAAGGGAGGGGTAGATGGGCTTCAAACTGAAAACCGTGCTCGCGGCAGCGGCGATCATCGCCTGTTCGTGGGTGGGCCTGAGTTCATCGGCCAAGGCGGAATCGCCGCAAGGCATGCGGCTTTACGTCTTCTCGTCCGGTTGGCTCAACATCGACAAGTCCGCGTTGCAGACCGGGGCGGCGCCAGGAAAAATTCAGATCCCCGTCGCCTTCTTCCTGATCAAACATCCGAAGGGCAATATCCTGTTCGATACAGGGAACAATGATAAGATCATCACCGACCCAACATATTGGGGACCGATGGCTGCGGCGCTCGAACCCGGACGGAGCCCCGACGTCGCGATCGATGCACAGCTCGACAAGATCGGCATGAAGCCATCTGACATCAATTACGTCATCCTCGGACATATGCATCTGGACCACGCCGGCAACGTTGCAAAGTTCCCGACCGCCACGCTGGTCTACCAGAGGGATGAGGTGATCAACGCGTTCTGGCCAAAGCCTGGTTATGCTGGCGCGTACGTATCAGGCGATCTTACCCCGCTGCGCAGCGCGCTTGGAGATCCCCAGCCGTCGCGGCAGAAGGTAATCGAACTCAATGGCGATCTCGATCTGTTTGGCGACGGCAGCGTCTACGTACATCGCGCCGTCTCGCATACGCCCGGAAGCGAGATGGTGGTTGTGCGACTGCCCAAGACCGGGCCGGTCGTCCTGACCAGCGACGTTTGCTATCTGATGGAGAACCTGCAGAAGAATATTTTGCCTAGCGTCGGTCTGGCATATGACCCGGCGGGTATGCTCGACGCCTACTCCTGGATCAAGCATTTGCGCGACGCAGAAGGCGCGGATGTGATCTTCGCGCACGATGCCGAGACCTTCAAGGCGCACAAGCACTCGCCCGAATACTATGAGTGATTGACTGAGGAACGCTGGCAAAACCCTGCGTCGGTTCGGCGCAGGGTCCCTGCAGTGAAATACCGCTTCAATGCCCGACATTGTGGTTGCTGAGCACCTGGTGAAACGCTACGGCCCGCGTCTTGCGGTCCGTGACGTGTCGTTTGTGGTCGCGGAAGGCGAAGTTGTCGGTTTGCTTGGCCCGAACGGATCGGGCAAAAGCACGATTCTTCGTATGCTGACAGGCTATCTGCCACCGTCAGAGGGCACGGTTCGTGTCGGCGAGCTCGACGTGCGAAAGGACTCGCTCGCCGTGCGACGGCGCATCGGCTACGTGCCCGAGGATTCGCCACTCTATGAGGGTATGCGGGTCAGCGAGTTTCTCTCCTTTATGGGACACATCAAGGGCCTCTTCGGGCGTGCCCTGAGCGCGGCGGTGGCCACGGCCTGCGAACAGTTGCAACTGGAGCGCGTCTTCAAAATGCCCATCGGGAAGCTGTCACACGGCTACCGACAGCGGGTGGCGATTGCCCAGGCACTGCTCGACGCGCCGCGGATCCTCATTCTTGACGAACCGACCAACGGGCTTGACGCTTACCAGGTCATCGGAATTCGTGAACTTTTGCGCTCGCTCGCCGGTCAACGCACGGTGATCCTGGCGTCCCATGTCCTCTCCGAGATCGCGAAGATCACCAGCCGCGTGATGATCCTGGCGAACGGCCGCCTGCTGACCGCCGACGCGGCGCGCGAGGGAGGATCGGTTCCCGCGGTCTGCCTCTGTGTCGCCGGGCCGGCACCGGCGGTCTCGGCGGTACTTCGAAACGTTGACGGCGTGACCGGCGCCACGGTTGAACCAACGCAGGACCACGATGACGTCAATAGGTATCGGGTCGAATTCCTGCCCGGAACTCTGGTAACCGGACTGCTGGCCAGCACTGTCGTTGCCCACGGCTTCGGGTTGCTGGAACTCGTGGAAGAAAAGCCGGATCTGGAGCAGGCATTCCTGAACCTGACAAGCAAGGCGGCGAACCTGGCATGAGGGTTTTCCTCGCTTTGCTTCTCAAGGAGGAGAAGGCGATTTTCACCTCGCCGATCGCCTACGTGGTGATCACGGCGTTTCTCGTGACGATGGGCTACACCTTCACGCTCACGCTGTTCGTCACCCACGCGCCCACGCTGGTCCACCTGTTCTTTCAGATCTACGTGCTGTTTCTGTTAACTGTTCCCATAATCACGATGCGGCTTGTCGCCGAGGAAAGGCGTCTGCGGACACTCGAACTTCTGTTGAGCGCGCCGGTCACCGAGGTTGCGGTCATCCTGGCGAAATACCTCGCAAGCCTGAGCCTCGTCGGTGCGATGCTCCTGTTCTCCGGCGCTTACGCGGTGACGTTGGGGATATTCGGTCAACCGGACTGGGGACCGATCGTCAGCGGCTATCTCGGTCTGGCGCTGCTGGGCAGCGCATTGGTGGCGGTCGGGCTGATGACCTCTAGCCTCGTTGCCAATCAGGTTGTCGCGGCGCTGCTGTCGTTGAGTGTGTTCTTGCTGCTGTGGATCGTCGACCAGCTTGGCAACTTCCTACCCGATCCGTTCAATGCATTCGTTGTCAACCTGTCGTTGCTGGTGCACTTCCGGCCGTTCGCCACGGGTTCACTGTTCATCTCGGATGCGGGATTCTTTATCAGCGTGGCGCTGCTGGGCCTGTTCCTGAGCGTCCGCGCACTGGCGCGCCGATGAAACGCGGCCGGGTCTGGATCGAGGGCGCGCTGCTGGTGTTGGCGCTAGGCTTGGGCGTTGCGGGCGCGCTCAGCCCCGCCGCCGAATCTGCCTCGAAGCTATTCTACTTTGGCGCGTGGTGCGCCGCCCTGTTGCTGATTTTCCTGCTTGGCTTGCGGCTGCCGCTGCATATTGGCGGCCGGCTGTCGCTGGTTGCCAACGGCGCTATCGTCACCGCGGCCTTGGCCATCGCGTTGCTGGGAAACGTCGCGCTTTACCGACACGACACATATTTCGACGCGACCGTCTCCGGCCGGTTTACGCCACCGCCAGAACTGGAAGCGGTCGTACGGGGTCTGAACGGCGACGTCAGCCTGACGTATTTTTATAATGACCAGGATGATATGGCGCGCACCGCCCGCGATATTCTGGCGGCAACCGCGCGACAATATCCGCACATCCGCCTGCGCACGCTCGACCTCGACAAGGAGCCGTTGGCGGCCCGCGAATATGGCGTGCGGTTGTTCAACACTATGGTGGTAGATGCCGACGGCCGGCGCGTACAGGTCGAAAATACCGTCGATCTACGTCAGGTCGCCTTTGCAGTTGCCCGGGCACAAAAGCAGCGGACCGAAACAATCTGCTTCGTGACGGGACACGGCGAACCATACGATCCGGCGGCCCACGTTCATTTGGGCCATGAGGAGACGCTGGCGACGCGCGACAATCCCAACGCGGCGGACGTGATCGAGGCATCGCCGCTGGGACTCGATCGCCTCCGGCTGGCGGTCACCGCCATCGGCTACGCCGATCGCGGCCTTTCCCTTGCCACGGTGCCTGCCGTCCCGGACGATTGTGCTGTCGTTGCCGATGTCGGACCACGCACGGGCTATACCCCGGATGAAGTGCAGCGGTTCGAGGCCTACCTGGGGCGCGGCGGGCGGCTGCTTCTGATGTACGATCCGCAATTTCCGGTGGCGTCGGAGCTGCAGCGGTTCCTGGCGAATGTCGGGCTGCGAATCGAAAACGGGGTGATCATCGATCCGGTCAATCACTATGGCACGGAGCCGGAAAAGATCGCGGTTCCCTACTACCCGCCGCATCGGATCACTGAGCAACTTGCGATGACGGTGTTTCCCACCGCGCGGCCGTTGCGGGTTCTGGAAAAGGTCCCAGGCATCAGCACCACGGAACTTATTGCCAGCAGCAAGGATAGCTACATTCGGCCGCTCGAGGATGGAAGCACCGCGGCGGACGGATTTGATGCGACCAAGGTTTCACATGGCCAGGAGACAATCGCGATCGCCGAGCAGGGAAACTGGCCCGGACAGACTCGTGAGTTCCGTCTGGTGCTGGTCGGCAGCGCCGGCGTCGCCACGAATGCATTTTTCCCTTACGTCTCAAACGGCGATCTCGTTGTTTCATCGATACGTTGGGTTGCTGGCGATACCGCTGCGCCTGATCTCAAGCCAGCCACCTACAGCCTGCCGGAAATGACGCTCACCCATCGGCAGATGCAGGGGATCTTCCTGGTCATCGAGCTTTTGCTGCCGCTTTCGGTGGTTTTGCTCGGCGGCCTTGTATGGTGGCATCGCCGATGAATATCGCGCGCCGCGCACTCGTGGGATGGGGCGCAGCCGGGCTCATGCTGGCGACGCTGGCGGCCATTTCGCTGTCCGGCGAATGGCCGACCGATGCCCCGCTGGAGCGGGCCGAGAGCCACGGCATCCTGGTGTTGCCCGCCGCCGCGGTGGCGCGGATCGAAATCGCCCAGGGTGACAGACGAGGCGAATTCGTCCGCACGCCGTCTGGTGAGTGGTTGATGGACAACGCTCATGTCGACGCGGCGATTGCCGGCCATCTTGATTCCGCGCTGCGGTTCCTGAACCTTTCGGCGCCCGATCGGGTATTGCACCCGGGCGAATACAGCGACCACCGGATGGCCGATTACGGTCTGGACCCACCCCGTTCGCGCGTTACCGTCGTGCTGCACGACGCAAAAACGGCCAAGGTCGAATTTGGCGACCTGACCCCGACGCAAATCTCCCAGTACGCGCTCGTCGAAGGGCAAACCGAGCTTTATTTGCTTTCGCGCTTTGTCGGGGCGGAATGGCAACTCGCGCTGGACATGGCCGCACGCGCGTCCGGAAGCAGCGCGAGGGATGCGGACGGACGGGCATCTTCGTTGCTCTCGCCGGTATCGATAGAGCGGGTCTGGGCAGTCGAGTTGGTTGAAGGCGGCCGGTTGGTCCGTTTCGAGCGTGATCCGGCGGGGAACTGGTTCCATCATGTCGGTGAGCATATCCACGCCCCCGGTGGATTCGTGCATCGGGCCGACCCGGCACTGGCACCGCTGATCGCAGCCGAACTCGCCGGCTTCGATCAGACGCCGGTCGAGGCGGTCGTCGCCCATAAGCCTGACGACGACACCCTCAGCGAGTTTGGGCTGGCGCACCCGTCGAACATAGTGCTGCTCTACAGCAGGGATTCTTCGCGCCCTGTCGCACGCATCGAAATCGGTGGGACCGCCAAGGACGGACGCAGCTTGTATGCCCGTGCGCAGGGGAGCGACACGGTGGTGACAA